>JAICZD010000128.1 GCA_025933855.1 Modestobacter sp.
CGCCTTCCTCGATGGGGGTGCCCGGACGACGCTAGGGGTCACCACCGACAGTTCGGGCGTGCTGAGCCGCAGAACTATCGCTCCCCCGGACGCGGACCGTCGTCGTTGCTGCGTCTTTGGCGCGAGGGTTTTCCATTTCGTGGTGCATCGTTGGGGATAACGGTTGAACGAGCGGTAGCGGGCGGTCGGCGTCGGAAACGGATCTGTCCCGCGGCTCAGCCCAGCGGGCGGCGTGGCGCGGCGCGAGGTTGCCGCGCTGCTGGCCACCATCGACGCATGGACGCCGTGCGCACCTTCTGGGACCGGGTGAGCGCGACCTCTCCCCCACTGCCGGCCGGCTGGCTGATCGCCTGCGCGCTGGCCGCCGCCGTCCTGGTGTTCGCGCCCACGCTGTGGCGGCACGCCCGGCACGCGGTCACCATCGCCCACGAAGGGGCGCACGGACTGGCCGCACTGGCCACCGGGCGGCGGCTGGCCGGGATCCGGCTGCATTCGGACACCTCCGGACTCACCGTCTCCGCCGGCCGGCCCACCGGTGCCGGCATGGTGCTCACCAGCGCGGCCGGGTACACCGGCCCCGGGCTGATCGGGCTGGGGGCCGCGGCGTTGCTCGCTGGCGGCTACTCGGTCGGGCTGCTGTGGGCCCTGCTGGCGCTGCTGGCCCTGCTCCTGGTGCAGATCCGCAACTGGTACGGGCTGTGGTCGGTGCTGGTGACCGGCGCGCTGGTGTTCGCCGCCACCTCGTGGCTACCGGCCCGGGGCCAGGCCGCCTTCGCCCATCTGGTGACCTGGTTCCTGCTCATCGCGGCGCCCCGGACGGTGCTGGAGCTGCAGGCCAAGCGCCGCCGCCGCGGCGGTGCCCCGGACTCCGATGCCGACCAGCTCGCCCGGCTCACCAGGGTGCCGGGCGTCGTGTGGGTCGGAGTGTTCCTGCTGGTCGACGTCGGCGCCCTGCTGCTGGGCACCCACTGGCTGCTGCGCTGAGCAACCTCTCGGCCCCGGCCCCGCTGCAGGGTCCCGCCGCGAGCCTGCGAGCGGCGGGGGCAGCGGGGTCCTCTTTCAGTCGCTGGTGGTCCGGGTGCGCCGGCGCGGCTGGGCGTGCGGCGGCTGGTGCACCGGCTCGACCGACGGCGCCGGTGGGATGTCCAGGACCAGGTCGACGTCCCCGATGGTCACTTGGCGGCCGTGGTGGTGGATGTCCAGCGGCTCGCCGTCCAGCAGCTGGTAGGTGGCCTTCTCCGCGGTCACCGTGACGCTCAGCCGTCGCCCGAGGTAGACGACGCGGAAGGTCAGCCGGGTCAGCCGCTCGGGCAGCCGGGGAGCGAAGCTCAACGTCCCGTTGTGGTCACGCATCCCACCGAAGCCGGCCACCGCCACCGTCCAGCCCCCGGCCAGCGAGGCGATGTGCAGGCCGTGGCCGGAGTTCTTGTGCAGGTTCTGCAGGTCGGTGAGCGCCGCCTCGGCCCAGTAGTCGTAGGCCAGCTGCAGGTGACCGGTCTCCGCGGCGACCACCGCCTGCTGCGCCGCCGACAGCGAGGAGTCGCGCACGGTGCGGGCCTCGTAGTACGCGAAGTCGGCGGTCTTCTCCTCCAGGGTGAAGGCGTCGCCGCGCAGGTGCAGCGCCATCACCAGGTCGGCCTGCTTGAGCACCTGCTTGCGGTAGATCTCGAAGTACGGGTAGTGCAGCAGCAGCGGGTACTTCTCCGCCGGGGTGTTCTCGAAGTCCCACTCCTCGTGGTGGGTGAAGGCGTCGGACTGCATGTGCACCCCGCGCTGGGTGTCGTAGGGCACCGCCATCAGCGCGGCGGCGCGCAGCCAGGTGTGGACCTCCTCGTCGGTCACGGCCAGCCGCCCGGCGACCTCGGGCTGGCGGTGGACGGCGGCGGCGGCCTCCCGCAGGTTCCGCTGCGCCATCAGGTTCGTGTAGACGTTGTTGTCCACGACCGCGGTGTACTCGTCGGGCCCGGTCACCCCGTCGATGCGGAACCCGTGCTCGGGGTCGAAGTGACCGAGGTCGGCGAACAACCGGGCGGTCTCGATCAGCAGCTCGGTGCCGTAGTCGCGGTCGAACGCCTCGTCGTGGGTGGCGTTGTAGTAACGGGTCACCGCATCGGCGATGTCGGCGTTGATGTGGAACGCCGCCGTGCCGGCCGGCCAGTACCCGGAGGTCTCCTCGCCCCGGATGGTGCGCCAGGGGAACGCCGCGCCCCGGTGCCCCAGCACCCGGGCGCGCTCCCGGGCCAGATCCAGCGTCGAGTGCCGCCAGCGCAGCGCGTCGCGAGCCGCGTCCGGAGCGGTGTAGATGAGCACCGGGAGCACGTAGGTCTCGGTGTCCCAGAAGGTGTGCCCGTCGTAGCCCGGGCCGGTCAGCCCCTTGGCCGGGATCGGCTGGCGCTCGGCCCGCAGGCCGGCCTGCAGCACGTGGAAGATGCCCACCCGGATGGCCTGCTGCAGCTCGTCGTCCCCGTCGACCTGCACGTCGGCCTGTCGCCAGTGCGCGTTGAGCAGCTCGCGCTGCTCCCGCAGCAACCGTTCCCAGCCGGCCAGCTTCGCCGTCGCCAGGCCCCCCTCGACCTGGTCGCGGAGCGCCTCGGCCGACCGGCGGGAGGACCAGCCGTAGGCCAGGAACTTGACCAGCCGCAGCTTCGTGCCGGCCGGCAGCCGAGCTGCCAGGGTGTACCGGGCCAGGTCGCCGGATGCCTCGATGTCCTCGGTGCAGGAGTCCGGTATCTCCACCGCGTGGTCCATCCCGGCCGCCATCCGCAGCTTGCTGCGCTTCGTTCGGTGCACCAGCACGGCGTGCCGGCCCCGGGCCACTGCCACCTCCGACTGCAGCGGCCTGCGCAGCCCCGCGAACAGGCGCGGGTCGTCGTCGAAGCCGGAGTCCTCCACCTGCTCGTTGGCCAGCAGGTCCGACTGCAGGGCGACGTAGAGGTCACCCTGGTCGTCGGTGCACTCGACCTCGTACTCGATGGCCGCGATCGACCGGCGGGTCAGCGAGACCAGCCGGGTGCTGCTGACCTTCACCACGCGGCCGTTCGGCGAACGCCACTCGGTCGACCGGCGGAGAACGCCGGCCCGCAGGTCGAGCGTCCTGCGGTGGTCGATGATCTCGCCGTAGGCCAGGTCCAGGGGGGTGTCGCCCACCAGCAGCCGGATGAGCTTGCCGTCGGTCACGTTGACGACCGTCTGCCCCTGTTCGGGGAACCCGTAGCCCGCCTCGGCGTAGGGCAGCGGGCGCTCCTCGAAGAAACCGTTGAGATAGGTGCCGGCGACGACGACCGGCTCGCCCTCCTCGAACGTGCCGCGCATGCCGATGTGCCCGTTGGCCAGGGCGAAGACCGATTCGTTGACGGCCAGGGACGACATGTCCAGGCCGATCTCGGTCAGCGCCCACGGCTCGATCGGGAAGTGCGCCCGGCCTTCGGTCACCGTCCCTCCCCCAGCAGCTCGGCCAGGTCGCGGACGACGAGGTCGGCGCCGTGCTCGGCGAGCTCGTCGGCCTGGCCGACCCGGTCGACCCCGACGACGAGGCCGAAGTCCCCCGCCCGGCCGGCCGCGACGCCGGACAGCGCGTCCTCGAAGACGGCTGCCTGCGCCGGCGGGACGCCCAGCGCGCGGGCACCCGCCAGGAACGTGTCCGGGGCCGGCTTGCCGCGCAGCCCCTCCCGGGCGGTGACCAGGCCGTCGATCCGCGCGTCGATCAGGTCGCCGAACCCAGCAACCTCGATGACGTGCCCGCCGTTGGCCGAGGCGGTCACCACGGCGGCGGACAACCCGGCGTCCTTGACCGCCCGCAGGTAGCGCATCGATCCGTCGTACACCTCGACGCCGTGCTCCTCGAGCTCGCGCAGCAGAAGTTCATTCTTCCGGGTGGCCACCCCGCTGATCGTCGGGGCGTCGGCCGGGTCGTCGTCGGCGCCCTCCGGCAGGGTGATGCCCCGGCTGGCCAGGAAGTCGCGGACGCCGTCCTTGCGCGGCTTGCCGTCGACGAACCGGTTGTAGTCCGCCGCGCTGAACTCGACCGCGGCGGGGTCGCGGTGCCGCAGGAATTCGTCGAACGTGCGCTTCCAGGCGGCCTGGTGCACCTTCGCCGTCTGCGTCAGGACGCCGTCGAGGTCGAACAGGCAAGCCCGGATGTCGTCGGGGAGTCCCAGCACGGCCGCAACGGTACGGCCGATCGGGAGCAGCGACCTGTTCGAGCGCGACCGTGCCGGCGGGAGGGCCTGACGCACCCGCTGGGCGGTGTGTCCGTCACCAGCAGTCCTCGTCGCCGGCTTGTTGCGGTGGCCTGCCGACGGCCGGCGGCGATGTTGGGGATAACGGCAACAGGTGGACGGCCGGCGCGTCCGTGCCGGGCCGCGTTCGGTGGTCGGGCGGTGCGGACCCTTTCGTGCTTGTCTGCCACCTGCGGCGCCTGCCGCCCCCGACGTCCGCGCGGGGCACCGACGACCCGAGGAGGAACCCGGCATGGCCGGCCGCCCGATCCCACCCGACCCCTACGACTTCCTGCCGCAGGTCCCCCGCTTCACCGTCACGAGCACCGACGTCCGCGACGGGGAGCCGCTCCCGCCGCCGCACACCAGCGGCGCCATGGGGATCGCGGGCGGACAGGACCGCTCGCCGCAGCTGTCCTGGTCGGGCTTTCCGGAGGCCACCCGGGGCTTCGCGGTGACGGTGTTCGACCCGGACGCCCCGACCGCGAGCGGCTTCTGGCACTGGGCGGTCGCCGGCATCCCGGCCGCGACGACCGAACTGCCCAGCGGAGCCTCCGCGGACGGCCTGCCACCGGGTGCGGTGCAGCTGCGCAACGACGCCGGTTCGGCCGGGTTCGTCGGCGCCGCGCCACCGCCCGGGCACGGCCCGCACCGGTACTTCGTGGTCGTGCACGCGCTGGACACCGACGACCTCGGCGTTCCAGCCGACGCGTCCCCGGCCTTCCTCGGCTTCAACCTGTTCGGCCACACCGTGGCCCGGGCGACGATCGTGCCCACCTTCGAGGTTCCGTGACCCGCTGAGCCGACCGGGTCCGGCGCCGTCCGCCACGGCGCCGGACCGGCCGCGCTCAACCGAGGGGGCGTTCGGCGAGGCAGCTGGTGCCCACCCGGGCGAAGCCGACCCGCTCGTAGACCCGCGCCACGTCGTCGTCCCCCGCGGTGAGGAAGACCAGGTCCGCCGTCTGCCGCGCGTGCTCGACGAGTGCGGAGGTCACACCCGCCCCGAGCCCCCTACCGCGGAAGCGCGGGACCGTGGCCACCCCGACGACCTCGCTCACCTCGTGCCCGTCGACCTCGACCGGCTGGTGCGAGCCCACGGCGACGGGCCGGCCATCGTCGACGGCGACCATCATCACCGTCCGTCCGGCGGCCACCCGCTCGCGGAGCACCGCCGTCGGCGGCGGCTCCACCGGGGCCGCCCGGTCGGCGGCCCGGCTCCCGGGCGCGGCCGCCCCGGCGAGGCTCCCGGCCGGCGTGGCGAAGGCCAGCTGGGCGAGCAGCTGGTAGCGGGCGAGCTCCGGATCATCCGCCCCGACCAGGTACAGCCGCACGTCCGCCGGAAGCAGCACCGCGACCGGGTCGGCGGCGACCAGCAACGGCAGCTCCTCCACCGACAGGCCGGCGCTGCGGGCCACACCGGCGAGCCCACGGCAGCGGTCGCCCAGCCATTCCACCGACGCGGGCAGCCCGGCCTCCTCCTGCAAGGCCGTCGCCGCCCGGACGTCGGGGACCCGCACCTCGCCCTCCCGGCCGGACTGCGGCCGGGCCGGGAACGGCCATTCCCGGGGACCGATGGGCACCTCCAGCGGCCCGAGCTGCTGCACCCGGGCGTCGGCCAGCGGCGCGGCAGCGAAGTAGCGCTCGATCCGGTCGAGCAGCCCAGGTCGGGACGGCACGTCGCCGACCCTAGACGGCGCCGCGACCGGCGCGGCCCGGCTCGGCTTCCGGGACCACCCGACGGGGTGCCTGCCCGCACCCGGGCGCGGAGGTGACCGGGCACGGACGGCACGATGGGCGCCGTGACCGTCGGGACTCGAGCGCAGGTCTCCCCCTTCACCGCGTTCGACCGCGCGTCCTGGCGCGCCCTCGCCGGCTCCTCGACGCTGCCGCTGGACGCCGCCGGCCTGCGCGAGCTGGCCTCGCTGGGCGACCGGATCGATCTGGACGAGGTGGCCACCGTCTACCTGCCGCTGGCCCGGCTGCTGCACCTGCACCTGACGGCCAGCCGCCGGCTGTGGTCGGAGCAGACCGAGTTCCTGGGCGCGCGCACCGCCAAGGTGCCGTTCGTGATCGCGGTGGCCGGGAGCGTCGCGGTCGGGAAGAGCACCACCGCCCGGCTGCTGCAGGCGCTGCTCGCGGCCGGCCCGGACACCCCGCGTGTCGACCTGGTGACCACCGACGGATTCCTGCTGCCCAACGCGGTGCTGGCCGCCCGGGGGATGCTGGAGCGCAAGGGTTTTCCGGAGAGCTACGACCGGCGGGCGCTGCTGCGCTTCCTGGCCGACGTCAAGTCCGGCCGGGCCGAGGTGAGCGCGCCGCTGTACTCCCACCAGGCCTACGACGTCCTGCCGGGCGAGCGGCAGGTGGTCGACTCCCCCGACGTGCTGGTGCTGGAAGGGCTCAACGTGCTGCAGGCCGGCGGCGGCGCCGGCCGGGTTCCCGAGGTCTTCCTCTCGGACTTCTTCGACTTCTCCGTCTACGTCGACGCTACCGAGCAGGACGTCGAGCAGTGGTACGTCGAGCGCTTCCTGGCGCTGCGGCGGACCGCGTTCCAGGACAGTGGCGCCTACTTCCACCGGTTCGCCGACCTCACCGACGAGGAGGCCGTCGCCACCGCGCACGGCATCTGGCGGAGGGTGAACGGGCCCAATCTGCGCACCAACATCGCACCCACCCGCTCGCGGGCCCGCCTGGTGCTGCAGAAGTCCGGGGACCACGCCGTGCGCCGGGTGCTGCTGCGCAAGCTGTGACCGGGACGCCGGCCGCCGGCAGCAGGAGCGCCGCGCCGGGCCGCACCGGGCGAACTGTGCCGAGGTTCTGCGGCGACCTGGTGATGTGACGCCCCACTCCTGGGCGGTGCCCGCGCGCAGACTCGACGGGGCCGCACGGACGCGGCCGCTGGCCCTCCCGGCCCGGCCGGGGGACGACGGAGGATGACCCTCGATGTGCGCCCACGTACTGCCCTGCCCCGACGCCGCCGCAGACGACCGGGTGCTCGCCGCGCCGGTCAGCCGGCACCCCGAGCAGGGCTGGACCCTGCTCTGCAACGGCGTGGTCCTGTTCGACGACGACGGGGAGCTGCTGCCCGACGGCCAGGTGGTGCTCGACCGCCGCTGGCAGCTCGCCCCGGCCTGACCCGCGGACGGTCCCCGCCGGACCCCCGGCTGGTCTCGCGCCGAACGCCCCGAGTGCCTGCCTACTGAAAGTGATGGTCGGGAACCCCTCGCCCGCACCCCCTCGCACACGGCACGCTGAGCGCATGGGCCGCCCCGGCAGCGCGCGCGGCTCCGCGCGCCGGCTCGCCGTGACGTCGGTCGTCCTCACGCTGGTGGCCGCGCTCGCCTCCTCGGCCGGACACGCCGCTCCCGGGCTGCCGGTGAGGACCTCGCCGGCCGCCGGAACGGCACCGACCGGGGAGAGCTTCCCCGGTGGCGGGCCGCCGGCGGCACCGGTCAGCCCGGTGGACCCCGCGGATCCCGCCGTCCTGCCGCCGGGTGCCCCCGGACCGGCTGGCGCCGACCCCGCCGCCCGGCTCGCCGCGGTGGCCGCCGTAGGGGAGATCGCCGGACGGGCCGGTGGCACCGTGCACCTGGTCGTCCGCGACGCCGCGGGCGCCGAGGTCGTCGCCAGCCCGGGAGCCGCCCGTCCGGTGTGGACGGCGTCGCTGGTGAAGCTGCTGGTGGTGCAGCAGCTGCTGGTCCGCCGGGCCGCGGGTCGGGTCATCCTCTCCGCCGCCGATCTCAGCCGGATGCAGCGCGCCATCACCTCCTCCGACGACGCGGCGATGAGCCTTCTGTGGGACCGCTTCGACGGCGCGGACCTGGTGACCGCGGCGGTCGCCGAGTTCGGGCTCACCGGCACAGCGCCGCCCGACGTCCCCGGCGAGTGGGGCGAGTCCGTCACCACGGCGCAGGACACCGCCGGGTTCCTGTCCGCCCTCGACGCCCATCTCGCCCCGCAGGACCTGGCCACGCTGACCGGCTGGATGCGGTCCACCACCGGCCTGGCGGCCGACGGCTTCGACCAGCGCTTCGGGCTGCTCTCTCCCGCCGTCTCCACCGGCACCCCGGTCGCGGCGAAACAGGGCTGGATGTGCTGCGTCGCCCGGCGGCGGCAGCTGCACTCGGCCGGCACCCTGGCCGACGGCCGCACCGTCGTGCTCCTCGGCGACTTCCCGCTGCGGACCAGTTGGGCCCGCGCCCGGGCCGCCCTGGACGAGGCCGCCGCAGTGGTCACGGCGACGTCCTGACGGCCGGCGCCGCAGCCGGCTCCCCGCCGGGCAGGCCGGCAGCGGCTCGACCCGGTCGGGGACGGCTGCTGGCCGCGGTGTCGTCCGTCAGGACGACGATGCACCCAGTGCTCCTCAGGACGAGGAAGTGCTCACCGCCACCACGTCGGCCGTCGTCCCCAGGTCGTCCGGTGCGCCGGTCGCCCGGTCGGGGACCGTTGCCACGGGCTCACGGGACGCGTGCGGTTCCTCGAAGGCCTCCGGCGGCGGGCAGGAGCAGACCAGGTTGCGGTCGCCGTAGGCGCCGTCGATCCGGCGCACCGGGGCCAGGTAACCCCGCCCGGCCAGCCCCGGCACCGGGTAGACGGCTGCCTCCCGCGGATAGGGGCGCGCCCACTTCCCGGCCACCATGGCCAGGGTGTGCGGAGCGTTGCGCAGCGGGTTGTCCTCCCGGTCGTACTCGCCG
>JAICZD010000273.1 GCA_025933855.1 Modestobacter sp.
CGACCGGTGCCCCGAAGGGCGCGCTGATCAGCCACCGGTCACGCGTGCTGACCATGTACGGGTGCGCCGTCGACTACGGGTACGGCCCGGGGCGGCGCACCGTCGCGGTGGCGCCGATGGCGCTGGGTGCCGGATTCGCCTTCGGCTACGTCGGGGCGTTCATGGGGGGCCAGATCTCCATGCTCCGCCAGTGGGAACCGGAGTCGCTGTTGCGGATGATCGAGACCGACCGGATCGAGACCATCTTCCTGGTGCCCACGCACGCCGTCGGGCTGCGCCAGGTCCTGGAGGGCGGCGGCCGCCGCTACGACCTCTCCAGCCTGCGCACGCTGTACTTCAACGCGGCCCCCCTGCCACCGGCACTCAAGGAATGGGTGATCGACGCCTTCCCCGGTGTCGGGGTGCACGAGGTCTACGGCTCGACGGAGGCCGGCATCGTCACCGGCCTGCGGCCGCCCGACGCGCTGCGCAAGGTCGGCACGGTGGGGCATCCCTGGTTCATGACCGAGGTGGTCCTGCTCGACGACGACGGCAACCCGGTGCCCTCCGGCGAGCAGGGCGAGCTCTTCGGCCGATCGCCGTTCAACATGAACGGCTATCTGGACGATCCGGAGGCCACCGCGGCCGCGCTGCGCCCCGACGGGTTCCTCACCTCCGGCGACCTGGCCTCCTGCGACGACGAGGGGTTCATCCGGATCGTCGACCGCAAGAAGGACATGGTCATCTCCGGGGGACAGAACATCTACCCGCGGGAGATCGAGAACGAGCTCTACCGGTGCCCGGGCGTGCTGGAGGCGGCAGTCGTCGGCCTGCCGGACGAGACGTGGGGAGAGCGGCTGGCCGCGTTCGTCGTCACCGACCCGGGCGCCGACGTGGAGGTCGCCGCGCTGGAGGAGCGGCTGCGCGGGCGGCTCGCCGGCTTCAAGACCCCGCGGTCCTGGCACCTGGTCCGGGAGCTGCCGCGCAACGCCAACGGCAAGATCCTCAAGCGGGTGCTCCGCGAGCAGTACATCCGGGACGGCGGCGCCTGACGCCGGACCCGGTCAGACATCCCATGGTGTGAGGCGTCAAGCCGCGTCGGCGGTGATCTGGCCCCAGGCTATGTCTTCGCGGTAGGTGCTGTGGGTTTTCAGGCAGCCGTGCAGGATGCCGACGAGCCGGTTGCTGAGTTGTCGGAGGGCGGCGTGGTGTCCGACTCCGCGGGCGCGGATGGCGTCGTAGTAGGCGCGGGCGCCGGGTGAGGCGGTGAGTGCGCAGAAGGCCCACTGGTGGGTGGCGTCGGCGAGGTGTCTGTTGCGGGCGTAGCGGGCCAGGACGACCCGCCGGGTGCCGGAGGCGCGGGTGATCGGTGAGGTGCCGGCGTAGTTTTTCCGGGCCTTGGCGTCGGCGTAGCGGGCGTGGTCGTCGCCGAACTCGGCGAGCACCCGGGCGCCGAGGACCGGTCCCAGCCCGGGCTGGCTGGTGAGGATCTCAGCGTCCGGGTGCCGGCCAAAACCCTCGGCCACCACCGCCTGCAACTCGGCGATCTGGGTGTTCAGCTGCGCGATCAGCCGCACGGCGCTGGCCACGATGACCGCGTAGGCGGCCTCGATGGCCGGGTCCTGGCGCAGCGCCGGGGCGCGCAGCACCGCCTGCATCTGCTCGGCCCTCGCTTGCGGGTCGCGGCGGTGGGCGCGGCTCAGCGCGGCGGTGATCTTCGACCGAGACAGCCGGGCCGCCCGGGCCGGATCCGGCGCCCGCTCCAGCAGCTCGAGGGCCTCGGGGGCCATCAGGTCGGGAAAGGCCTCCAGCGCGGCGGGGAAGAACTCGCGCAGCGCCGAGCGCAGCCGCTGGAAGTGCCGGGTGCGGTCCCAGATGAACGCCTGATGCGAGCGGGCGACCAGCTTCAGCCCCTCCACCTCGGGGCTGTCGCCGGCCATGGCCCGGTGATGGGCCCGATCCAGCCGGACGATCTCGGCCAGCACATGCGCGTCCCCACGGTCGGACTTGACGCCGGAGGCGCCGTGCCGTTCCCGGTAGCGGGCCACCTGCACCGGGTTGAGCGCGAACACCTGATAGCCGGCCGCGACCAGCGCCGACACCCAGGTGCCGCGGTCGGTCTCGATCCCGACCAGCACGTTCTGCGCGACGAACCCGGTCTCCGGATCGACGTCGTCCTCGGTCAGATGCTCGGCGATCAACTCGTGCAACCGGCTCAGCCCGGCGATGCCCTCGGGCAGCCGGGCCCGGCCCAGCCGCCGCCCGTTCTCCTCCTGCACTTCGATGTCGTGGTGGTCCTCGGCCCAGTCATCACCCACGAACAACATCCGCAACCCCCAGCTCGAACCGGTCGGTCGGCAGCGCGGAGGAGACAGCCGGCGGACTAATGGTCAAGTGCTCACCGGCCAGGCCGGGGCACGTCATCCCATCAGCGGTCACGCCCCCTCACGACCGGTGGGCGCACGATCTGACCCTAGGAGTCCAGCTCCAGTCGAGGAGAGTGCTGACCCACCGGCCGCTACCGGCACCGAACCTGCCAGACAGCGGAAGGCCCGGTAAGCCCCATTAGTCGAGTCCGAGCTGGATCGAGCGGGCGCGGTCGTCCTCGAGCCCCCACGCGTCGGTGATCCGGCCGTCGCGCAGCCGGAAGAAGTACACCTCGTCGACGTTCTCGAAGCGGCGTCCCGTCGGCGGGTGCCCTCGCCACTCCCCGAGGTGGGTGGCGGAGCAGGCGAACCGTCCGGCCACCGCGTCGCCCTCCGCGATCAGCGCGAGGACCTCCATGTGCACGTCGGGAAACGAGGTGCGGAACGGCGCAATCCAGCCGGGCACGGCGTCGGCGAGTGCCGGCGCGAACAGTTCACCGCCGAGGTCCAGGCGCCCGTTGTTGATCACCTCGTCGATCAGCCGGCGCACGACCGCCTTGTTGGTCTCCGACACCTCCACGGCGAGCAGGGTGGCTGCCCCGCCGGTCGACGGCAAGACCCGGCCTCACGGCCAGGGGAGGAGACGGACCCGCGGCGGGCGGAGCAGCAGCAGGGGATCCAGGTACGCCGCGCCGCGCCGCGCTCCCCAGTGCAGGCACGCGGGGACCGGACAGCCGGGATGACCGGCCGCCAGCGTGCCGATCGGGGAGCCTCGGGCGACCGGCACCCCGGCGCGCACAGCGGGCACGACCGGCTCGTACGTCGTCCGCAGTCCGCCGGCGTGGGCGATGCTGACCACCGGTCGGCCGGCCACCATCCCGGCGAACACGACGACCCCCGAACCGGCCGCGACCACGACCTGCTGCGGCTCGCCGCCCAGGTCGACGCCGCGGTGCCCGGGCCCGTAAGGCGAGCCCGGCGCGTCGAAGGGGCGGGTGACCCGCACCGGCGCGAGCGGCGGCACCCACGCCTCGGCCTCGGCTTCGGCCTCGGCGGCGACCTGCGTCGCGTCGGCGGCCGCCGAGACCGGACGGACCACGAGCGGCAGCGCGAGCACGCACGCGGCGGCCAGGCGACGGATCACGCCGCGAGCCTGGGGCACCGGCAGCCGCGGCGACCAGGGCCGCGGCCAGGCTGTGGACGGTCACCACGGCTGTGGAGAACCGCCCGTACCCGGGGCGTATGCTCATCCTCGCGATCCGTCTCGACGGATCGACTTCGCGCGTTCTCTTCCGCCGGATTCGGCGGGCAGCCGCCACCTCGGTCCCGACGGGCAACCGCCGGGGGAGTGGTGCTGCCGAGCGCCAGGGCGGTCGCCACCCGGTGGCCGCGACAACCGAGAAGCGCGGCCCCAGGGTCGCGCGCAACGCAGAAGGGCTGCGGCCATGGCAGTCGTCAGCATGAAGCAGCTGCTCGACAGCGGCGTCCACTTCGGGCACCAGACCCGTCGCTGGAACCCGAAGATGAAGCG
>JAICZD010000281.1 GCA_025933855.1 Modestobacter sp.
TAGGCGGTGAGCATCGCCCACTTCTCGCCGCGCTCCTTGGCCTGCTGCAGGTGGTGGACGCGCACCCGGGCGGTGGACTGCCCGCCGTACAGAGGAGATTCGCTCACGCCTGGGCTCCTTCGCGGACGCTGGGCAGGCTCTCCCGCCAGCGGTTGGTGATCGGCAGCCGCCGGTCCCGGCCGAACGCCTTCAGCGAGATCTTGGTACCCGGCGCGGACTGGCGGCGCTTGAACTCGGCGGTGTCGACCAGCCGCAGCACCCGGGCCACCACCTCGGGGTCGTGCCCGCGCTCGAGCAGCTCGGCCATGCCGAGGTCGCGGTCGACGTAGTCGGCGACGACGGCGTCCAGCTCCTCGTAGGAGGGCAGCGAGTCGCTGTCCTGCTGACCGGGTGCGAGCTCCGCGGACGGCGGCTTGTCGATGGAGTTCTGCGGGATCGGCTCGGTCTCCCCGCGCGCGCGGGCATGCTCGTTGCGCCACCGTGACAGCGCCCAGACCAGCGTCTTCGGCACGTCCTTGATGGGGGCGAACCCACCGGCTGCGTCCCCGTACAGCGTCGAGTACCCGACGGCCACCTCGCTCTTGTTGCTGGTGGCCAGCAGCAGGTGCCCGTGCTGGTTGGACAGCCCCATCAGCAGCGTGCCGCGGACCCGGGCCTGCAGGTTCTCCGCGGCCACCCCGGACAGCTGCACCGACCCGCGGTAGGCCTCGACCATCGGCGCGATCGGCACGACCGAGTAGTGCAGCCCCAGCCGCTCGGCCGAGTCCGCCGCATCGGACAGTGAGTGCTCGCTGGAGTACTCCGAGGGCAGGGCCACGGCGTAGACCCGGTCGGCCCCCAGCGCGTCCACCGACAGCGCGGCCACCAGGGCGGAGTCGATGCCGCCGGAAAGCCCGAACACCACCGACGGCATGCCGTTCTTGTCGATGAAGTCGCGCAGCCCCAGCACCAGCGCCCGCCACACCTCCTCGCAGTCGACCAGCGGCTCGGCCACGGTGCCCGGCCGCGGGTCGAAGGCCGGCACCGGGTCCTCGGAGAGCACATGCCGGGTCACGGTCATCGGTCCGATCCGGCCGTCGCGGCGGTGCGGAACGGCGGCCGGGTCGACCGCCAGGTCGACGCTGAGCAGGTGCTCGACGAACTGCGGCGCGCGGGCCAGCAGCCGGCCGTCGGCGGCCACGGCGAGCGAGTCACCGTCGAACACCAGCTCGTCCTGGCCGCCGACCTGGTTGCAGTAGAGGACCGGCGCATGCGCCTCCGCGGCCCGGCGCCGCACCAGCGGCAGCCGCAGGTCGTCCTTGGCCCGCTCGTAGGGGGAGGCGTTGGGCGAGACGACGAGGTCGACCCCGGCCTGACCGGCCACCCCGCACGGGCCGCCCTCCACCCAGAGGTCCTCGCAGACGGTCAGCGCGACGTCTACGCCGTGGAACCGGACGACGGGGAGCTCGGTGCCCGGCACGAAGTAGCGGGCCTCGTCGAAGACCCCGTAGTTGGGCAGGTGCCGCTTGTAGTAGCGGGCCACCACCTCGCCGCCGTGCAGCAGCGCCGCGGCGTTGCGGGGAGCGCCCTTGCGGGGATTGGCGTCGCCGGGCCGGTCGCCGTCGGCCGGCACCCGGTCGACCGGCGCCGGCCCGGTGCCCGTCGTGTGGGCCAGGTACCCCACGACCACCGCCGTCGCGCCCAGGCCGGCGTCGGCGAGGTCCGCGGCCAGCTCGACCAGCGTCTGCTCGCTGGCCCGGGCGAACGACTCGCGCAGCACGAGGTCCTCGGCCGGGTAGCCGGTCAGCGTCATCTCCGGGAACACCACCAGGTGCGCACCGGCCTCCGCCGCCCGCGCGGTCCACCCCTTGACCAGCTCGGCGTTGCCGGCCAGATCGCCGACCCGGGTGTCGACCTGGGCCAGGGCCACCCGCAACTGCGCCACCTCGTCACCGCTCACCCGCACAGTCTCACCGGCGGTCCGGCCCGGTGGCCAGGCGGGCGTCCTGCCGCGGTCCGGGACCGCGCCGGGTCGTTCCGCCGGGTCCTTTCCGGGGCTCTTTCGGTGGCTCTTTCCGGGGCTCTCTCCGGGCCTTCACGGGGCCCTTCCCGAGCCGCGGACCGTGGACGGGACCGGCGGACGGGCCTACCGTGGCGGTGTGGCCGAATGGCTGACCGTCGAGGTGTTCGACGCAGACTTCCCCGCTGCGCGGTGGCGGCGGGCGCACGAGGACGCCCTGATCGAGGCCGCGGTCACCAACGGCGCGTCCAGCTGGCAGTGGCACGACACCCGGTGGGGCGTCGTCCTGGAACTGCTCTTCGGCACCGAGGACGAACTCGACCGCTACCGGGGACTGCCCGCGGTGCTGGCCGCGCTGGACGCCGTCCCGGACCGGGTCTCCGGCCTGCTCGTCTACCGCGGCCGTGGCGGCGGCGCGGGTGCATCGGTGCCGCGCCGGCCGCGGCCGGCGCCCGTCGCGGCCGCCGCCGCGCTGCCCGACCCCGAGCCCGAGCAGTTCCTCCGGCTGCCCGCGGACCCCGGCGGCCCCGGTCTGCGCGATCCGCACCGGTCCGGCGAGGAGACCCAGCCCGTCGGGGTCTGAGGGGCCGTTGCACCGGCGGTCGGCCTGCCGGTCGGCGGCCGCCGAGCCGGCCGCGGGCGCGACACGCCCCCGGTCGCTCCGTTGCGGTGCGCGAGCAGGCAGGGTGGGGACGCCGTAACACGACTGTCACGCCCGGAGGCGAACATGGCGACCATGGACCGCCAGCAGGAGTTCGTCCTGCGCACCCTGGAGGAGCGCGACATCCGCTTCGTGCGGTTGTGGTTCACCGACGTCTCGGGCTATCTCAAGGCCGTCGCCGTGGCCCCGGCCGAGATCGAGGCGGCCTTCGCCGAGGGCATCGGCTTCGACGGCTCGGCGATCCAGGGCTTCGCCCGCGTCTACGAGTCCGACATGCTCGCCAAGCCCGACCCGGCCACCTTCCAGGTGCTGCCGGCCACCCGTGGCCAGGTCAGCGAGACGGCCCGGATGTTCTGCGACATCACGCTGCCCGACGGCTCGCCGTCCTGGGCCGACCCCCGGCACGTGCTGCGCCGGGCCCTGGCCAAGGCCGCGGACATGGGCTTCACCTTCTACACCCACCCCGAGGTGGAGTTCTTCCTGCTCAAGGACCTGCCCACCGACGGCAGCCCGCCGGAGCCCGCCGACACCGGCGGCTACTTCGACCTGTCCACCCACGACGTGGCCCACGACTTCCGGCGGGAGGCGGTCTTCGCGCTGGAGGCGATGGGCATCTCGGTGGAGTTCAGCCACCACGAGGTCGCGCCGGGCCAGCAGGAGATCGACCTGCGCTACGCCGACGCGCTGTCGATGGCCGACAACATCATGACGCTGCGCCACGTCGTCCGGGAGGTGGCGCTGGCCCAGGGCGTGCACGCCACCTTCATGCCCAAGCCGTTCACCGA
>JAICZD010000180.1 GCA_025933855.1 Modestobacter sp.
CCGGACCCGCCGTCGTCGGTCCAGCTCAGGACGCCGTGGTCACGGGGTCGTGGGCACCGTGATGTCGCCGGACACGATCTTCTGCTTGTACTCGTCGATCTGGTCGGCGATGTCGTCGATGAAGCCGCCGGAGGTGGCCAGCCCGACGCCGTCGGTGGACAGGTCGTTGACCACGTCCTCGCCGCCCTTGACGTTGCCGTCGGCGAAGTCGCCGATGAAGGCCTCGACGGCGTTGTCGACGCGCTTGAGCACCGAGGTCATGATCACCGGCTGCAGCGCCGGGTCGCCGACCGTCTGGTACTGGTCGGAGTCCACGCCGATCGCCCGCTTGTTGGACGCCGCGGCCGCCTGGAAGACGCCGATGCCGGAGCCGCCCGCGGCGGCGTAGACGATGTCGGCGCCCTTGTCGTACATGCCCTGGGCGACGATCTTGCCCTTGGCCGGGTCGCTGAAGCCGGAGAAGTCACCGGCCGGGGAGATGTACTGCACGTCCACGGCGATGTTCGGGTTGACCGCCTTGGCCCCGGCCACGTAGCCGGCCTGGAAGCTCTGGATGAGCGGGGTCTCCACGCCGCCGACGAAGCCGACGTGCCCGGTCTCGGACTTCAGCGCCGCCGCCACACCGCCGAGGAAGGACCCCTCGTTGGCGGCGAACAGCAGCCCGGTGACGTTGCCGGCACCGAGCGGCTGCCCGGAGGCGTCCTTGCCGCTGGAGTCGACGACGGCGAACGTGGTGTCCGGGTACTGCTTGGCGATGTCCCCGATGATGTCGCCGTAGGCGAAGCCGACCGCGATCACCGGGTCGTAGCCGCCGTCGGCCAGCTGGGTGAGCAGGTCCGCCCGGTTGGAGGCGTCGCTGTTCGGCGAAAGGGTCTGCACCTCGCCGCCGTTGGCCTTGATGGCCGCCTCGACGCCGGCGTAGGCGGAGTCGTTGAACGACTTGTCGCCCCGGCCGCCGGTGTCGAAGGCGAGCCCGATCTTCAGGTCTGCGCCGCCGGCGCTGCTGCTGCCGCCACTGGCGCTGCCGCTGCCGCCCTCGTCGCTGGCGCAGGCCGCGAGGGCCATGCTGCCGGCCAGCAGCAGGGCTGCGGCCTTCATCCCACGCACTCGGCGCAAGACGGTCTCCTCTCTCGGAGGGCGCCGGTCGACGTGCGTCGGCCGCGCCCCGGTGGGATGGGTGGAGCTGGACCGTCCGCCGTCCGGCCGGCCGCGCAGAGCAGGTCCACCAGGCGACGGCGTTCCCGGCACGCTATCCGCGGGGCCGCGCACCGGTCGCCCTCCGAACGGGACCGATGCCGGATCGTTGCATCGGCCAGCGGCAGACCCGCCACCGCGGCCGCCGGCCGGACCCCGGTGCGCACCGGGCGGCCCCGGGGTCCGCATCCGGCCAGAACCCACTAACGTCAGGCCATGCGCCGCCCGCGACCCTCGGCCCGCGCCTGCTCCGCTGCGCTGGCCGCGGTCCTCACCGCTTTGGTGATGGCGCTGACCGTGGTGGCGCCGGCCGCGGCCGGCCCCGCACTGGCCGAGGTCGCCCGTCCCACCGTCGATCCCGCTGCGCCCACGCCGACCGCCCCATGGGCGGGCCCGCCGCCGCAGGGCAGCGCACCGGACGGCAGCACGGTCGGCGGCAAGGGGCTGGACACCCGCGGCCTGGTCACCGTGCCCGGCGCGCCGCCGCTGCCCGAGGGCATCACGGCCGCCGGCTGGCTGGTCGCCGACGCCACCACCGGCGCGGTGCTCGGCGCCCGGGACCCGCACGGCCGCTACTACCCGGCGAGCACGCTGAAGACGCTCACCCTGCTGACCCTGGCGCCGGCGCTGAACCCCGACCTGGTGGTGGAGGGCACCGTCGAGGACGAGAACATCGAGGGCAGCCGGGTCGGGCTCGTGCACGGCGGGCAGTACCCCGTCTCGCTGCTGTTCCGGGCGCTGATCATGCAGTCGGGCAACGACGCGGCGAACGCCCTCGCGCGGGCGGCCGGCGGGGTCGCCGCGACGGTGGCGGCGATGAACGCCACGGCGGAGCGGATCGGCGCCTACGACACGGTCGCCGGCACGCCGTCCGGTCTGGACGTCGCGGGCCAGTCCTCCTCGCCCTACGACCTGGTGCTGATCATGCGGCAGCTGATCGCCGACCCGGTCACCCTCGCCGTCCTGCAGACCCGCACCGCGGAGATGCCGGCCGTTCCGGGGCTCACCAGCGGCTACCAGATCCAGTCGCAGAACACCCTGCTGACCGACTACCCGGGCACGCTGGGCGGCAAGACGGGGTTCACCGACGCGGCCCGGCACACCTTCGTGGCGGCCGCCGAGCGCGACGGGCGCCGGCTGGTGGTCAGCCTGATGCAGGCGGAGCGCCGTCCGGTGCACGAGCTCACCCAGGCCGAGACGCTGCTGGACTGGGGTTTCGCCACCCCACCGGACTCCGCCGGGGTGGGCCGGCTCGTCGATCCCGGGGAGGCGGCACCGGAGCCGCCGGCCACCCCCGACGCGGCGGCGGACGGAACGCTGTCGGCCGACGAGGTGGCGCCGGCCCTCGACGTGGCCACCCGCCCGGCCGCGGCGAGCGGCGTCGCGGACTCACCGCTGCTGCCGGTGGGTCTGGCCCTCGCCGCTGTGGCGATCGTGGTGGCCACCCTGGTGGGTCGCCGGCGCGCGCTGCGGCCGGTGCCGGTCCGCTCCCCGGCCGGGCCGCCGCCCGACGGTTCCCCGCCCACGGCCGCGCAGCGCTCGCTCCCGCCCGTCGCCGGGCCGCCGTCCGGGGCCGCGGTCCGGCGTCCGCCGCCGCGCCGTTCCGGAGCGCCGTCCCGCCGTCCCGGAACGCCGTCCGACGCCCGGGGGACGACGACCGCCCCGCGGCAGGGGATGTCACCACCGACCCGATGACGGCGCCCGGCCGGCCGCTGCCGGTGCGGGGGCTACCGGTGGGTCAGCGCGGCGGCCCGGTCAGCGGGTAGTCGCGGGCCACCGTCCAGGCCCCGCCGGGCTGCTGCTCGAACTCGGTGAACGAGTCGACCGGGAACTCGGCGTGCAGCTCGGCGAGCCCGGCGTAGGCCATGTCCAGCATGTCGCCGGGCACGTCGTGCGCCACGGTCACGTGCGGGTGGTAGGGAAAGGTCAGCGGCCGGGCCAGCGGCCCGGTGCGCACGTCGCCGGCGAGCAGCTCGCAGTCGGCGATGCCGAGCGCGACGGCGACGAACACCACCTCCGACACCGGCCGGAAGGTGCCGGTGCCCGACAGGTGCATGAGGAACGGCGGGTGCTCGCGGGCCACCTGCGCGAGGTGCGCGGTGATCGCCGGGCGGTCGGCCACGGGGACCTCCGTGGGCGGCAGCAGCGTCACGTGCGGCGGCACCAGGCCGGCCTGCGGGTCACCGACCTTGGTCCGCCACTCGACGAGGAGCTGGGCCCACGGCTCGGGCACCGAGACGATGACCCCGATCACCGTGGTCTCCCGGGTGGCCGACCTCCGCTGCGGGGCGAAGGTGAACGTGTCCTCGTTCGTTCGCCGGAGGCGCTCGGTCACGGGGCCGCCGGTGGCAGGAAGCCGACACGGTCGTAGGCGGTCGTCAGGGTCTTCGCGGCGACCTCCCGGGCGCGCGCGGCGCCGGCGGCCAGCAGGCGTTCCAGCTCGCCGGTGTCGTCCAGCAGTTCGGCCGTCCGCTGCTGGAACGGCGCCAGCGCGTCGGTGACGACCTCGGCCAGCTCCTTCTTCAGGTCGCCGTAGCCTCGTCCGGCGAAGTGCTCTTCGAGGTCGGCGAGGGACTGGCCGGTGAAGGCCGAGTAGATGCTCAGCAGGTTCGTGACGCCGGGCTTGGCCACCGGGTCGGCGACGACCTCCCGGCCGGTGTCGGTCACCGCCGAGCGGATCTTCTTCGCGGTGATCTTCAGGTCGTCCAGCAGGTTGATGCAGCCGGCCGGCGGCAGGCTCTTGCTCATCTTCTTGTCCGGCGACTGGAGGTCCAGGACCCGGGCTGCGGCCGGCGGGATGAAGCCATCGGGCACGGTGAACGTCTCGCCGTACCGGCCGTTGAACCGGATCGCGAGGTCCCGCGTCAGCTCCAGGTGCTGGCGCTGGTCGTCCCCCACCGGCACCTGATCGGCCTGGTACAGCAGTATGTCGGCGGCCATCAGCACCGGATAGGTGAACAGCCCCACCGACGTCGTCCCGGCGCCGGCGCGCTGGCTCTTGTCCTTGAACTGGGTCATCCGGCTGGCCTCGCCGAACCCGGTCAGGCACTCCAGGACCCAGGACAGCTGCACGTGCTCGGGAATGTGGCTCTGCACGAAGATCGTGCTGCGCGCCGGATCCACGCCGAGGGCGAGGAGCTGGGCGGCCGAGACCAGCGTGCGCCGGCGCAGCACCTCGGGCTCGGGCTGCTCGACGGTGATCGAGTGCAGGTCGACGACGCAGTAGAAGGCGTCGTGGTCGTCCTGCAGGCTCACCCACTGCTTCAGCGCACCCAGGTAGTTGCCGAGGTGGAACGAGTCCGCGGTCGGCTGGATGCCGGACAGCACGCGAGGATCGGGCACGTCCCCCATCGAACCACGCGTCCCGGAGGTCCCGGCTCAGGTATCCGTGCCGGCCGGCGGCGCGCAGGTCAGGACAGCGCCCCAGCGCGGCGCAGCCCCTCCTGCGCCGGCGCCCGGCACCCGCTCGCTACGCCCGCGCCGGGGCGCCCGGCGCCGGATCCAGGACGTCGTCCAGCGCGGCGAGGAAGACGTCGTCCTCCGCGGGGGCGCCGACGGTGACCCGCAGCCCCTCGCCGGCGAACGGCCGGGTGATCACCGCCCGCGCCTCCAGCTCGGCGGCGACCTCGGCGGTGCGCTCGCCCAGCGGCAGCCAGACGAAGTTGGCCTGGCTCTCCGCGACCGGCACACCGCGCTCCCGGAGCGCGGCGGTGAGCCGGGCCCGCTCGGTGACCACGGCCACGCAGCGCTCCCGCACCTCGGGCTCGCTGGCCAGCGCGGCGACCGCGGCCGCCTGCGCCAGGCTGGAGACGCTGAACGGGACGTGCGTCTTGCGCACCGCCTCGGCCACGGCCGGGTCCTCGGCGAGCAGGTAGCCGACCCGCAGCCCGGCCAGCCCCCAGGCCTTGGAGAACGTCCGCAGCACCGCCACGTTGGCCCGGCCACGCATCAGCTCGATGCCGTCCGGGACGTCGGGGTCGGTGACGAACTCGCGGTAGGCCTCGTCCAGCACCACCAGCGTGTCGGCGGGCACCGCGTCGAGGAAGTCGGCCAGCGCGGCCCGGCGGACCGCCGTCCCGGTGGGGTTGTTCGGGTTGCAGACGAACACCACCCGGGTCGTGTCGTCGATCGCCGCGAGCAGGCCGTCGAGGTCGTGGGTGTCGGCCGGCCCGCCGTCCTGCCCCGGCACCAGCGGGACCCGGACGGCGCGGGCACCGGCGACCTCGGCGAGCAGCGGGTACATCTCGAACGAGCGCCAGGCGAAGGCCATGCTCGTCCCGGGGTCGTTGAAGGCCTGGGCGAGCTGCTGGCAGAGCATGACCGCGCCGCAGCCGGTCGCCAGCTGCCCCGGCTCGACGCCGTAGCGCTCCGCGAGGGCCGCGGTCAGCAGCGTCGCCCCGTTGTCCGGATAGCGGTTGGTCTCCCCCGCCGCGGCGGCGATCGCCTGCACCACTGCCGGCAGCGGGGGGAACGCCACCTCGTTGCTGGCCAGCTTCACCGCGCGCTCGACGCCGATCTCGCGGGCCAGGTCGGCGGGGTTGCGGCCGGGCCGGTAGGCCGGCAGGGCCGCTACGGCGGGACGTGCGCTGACCACGACTGCTCCTCCTGGCCGTGCCGCGCCGCGGCGGGGCACGGCGACGTCTCTAGGGTGACCGCATGCAGGTACTCGTCGCCGGCGGCGCCGGCTACATCGGGAGCGTAGTCACCGCGGCACTGCTGGCGTCCGGCCACGAGGTCACGGTGCTCGACGACCTGTCCACCGGGCACGCCGACGCCGTTCCCGAGGGAGCCACCCTGGTGCGGGCGTCGCTGCACGACTCCGGCCCGGTGCTCGCCGACGTCCGGCCGGAGGCGGTGCTGCACTTCGCGGCCAAGAGCCTGGTGGGCGCCGGCCAGGTGACCCCGGAGGAGTACTGGCACACCAACGTGGGCGGTTCGCTGGCCCTGCTGGAGGCGATGCGGGCAGCCGGCTGCCGGCGGATCGTGTTCTCCTCCACCGCGGCCACCTACGGGGAGCCCGACGAGGTGCCGATCCGGGAGGAGTCGCCGACCCGGCCGACGAACACCTACGGCGCCAGCAAGCTGGCCGTGGACCACATGCTCACCTCCTACGCGGTCGCCCACTCCTTCGCCGCGGTCAGCCTGCGCTACTTCAACGTCGCCGGCGCCGCCTACGGCCGCGGCGAACGGCACGCCACCGAGACGCACGTCATCCCGATCGCGCTGCAGGTGGCGGCGGGCACCCGGGAGGCGATGACCGTCTTCGGCGAGGACTACCCGACCCTCGACGGCACCTGCATCCGGGACTACGTGCACGTGCAGGACCTCGCCACGGCCCACCTGCTGGCCCTGCCGGCGCCCGCGCCCGGGGAGCACCGGATCTACAACCTCGGCAACGGGACCGGTTTCTCGGTGCAGGAGGTGGTCCGCGCCGTGCGCACCGTCACCGGGCACGCCGTCCCGGTCGTCGTCGGGGGCCGCCGGGCCGGTGACCCCGCCCGGCGGGTAGCCCGCTCCCACCGCCACCCCCACCACCGGGGCGGGGGGCCCGAGGACACCCCCCGGGCCGGCATCGGCGCCGGCGCCAGGGCGGTAGCCCGGGGCCGGGAGGGGCCGGACCCG
>JAICZD010000293.1 GCA_025933855.1 Modestobacter sp.
CCACAGCGGCCGGGACCGCATCCGGCCGGCCTCGGCGATCGCCGCGAGCGCCGACGGCAGGGCTCCGCGCAGGTCGGCGGCCGGGTCGGTCGCGGTACCCGCGGCCGCGGTCGCGGCGACCGGGGCGGCGCCGGCCAGCAGGTGCAGCCGGGTGTCGGCCAGCCGGGCCGACAGCGGCCGGCCGGTGACCAGCCCGGCCAGCGCCGGGGTGAGCAGCACGCTGGACGCCGAGTACCACCACAGCGTGGCCAGCACCCGCCGGTCGCCGGTGCGCTGGCCCGGTGCCCGCTCGGTGAGCACCCGCGCCGTCCACCCCGGATCGGCCAGCAGGACAGCCGGGACGGTGGCGCCCATCGGCGGCGCGACCAGCCCGAGAGCAGCCGCGCCGGGCACCCGGGAAGCGACGGCCGCCTGCGCCCCGTCGTCCTCAGTTCCCCGGCCCACCGCACCCTCCCTGCCGCACGTCGCCGCCCCCTGACCGCACAGATGCCCTGCCGCGCCGCTTCCGGCCCCCATCCTCACCGACGATCATGGCGCCGCGACCACCACCGGGGACCGCGCGGTCGTTGCAGCGCCATGATCGCGAAACAGGTGCGCACCAGAGTCCGCCCCCAGGACGCGGGTGTGGCCCGCGTCATAGGTTGGTGCATGAACGTCAGCGCTGCCCGGGAGGACGGCGGCGCACGTATCCGGAGGTGGCGCATGAGCGAGAACCAGACGACCGACGCCCAGGGCCTGTCCGGCGAGATCCCCGCGGAGGGTTTTCCCCCGCCGCCGGAGTTCGCCGCGCAGGCGAACGTGGGTGCCGACGTGTACGAGCGGGCCGCGGCCGACCGCGTCGGGTTCTGGGAGGAGGCGGCCCGCCGGCTGGACTGGACCCAGGAGTGGGACCAGGCGCTGGACTGGAGCAACCCGCCGTTCGCCAAGTGGTTCGTCGGCGGGAAGCTCAACGTGGCGGTGAACTGCGTCGACCGGCACGTCGAGGCCGGGCACGGTGACCAGGTCGCCTACCACTGGGTCGGCGAGCCCGGCGACACCCGGACGATCACCTACGCCCAGCTCAAGGACCAGGTCTGCCAGGCGGCCAACGCGCTGGTCGAGCTCGGCGTGCAGACCGGTGACCGGGTGGCCATCTACCTGCCGATGATCCCCGAGGCGGTGGTCTCCATGCTGGCCTGCGCCCGGATCGGCGCCGTCCACATGGTGGTCTTCGGCGGCTTCTCGCCGGACGCGCTGGCCAGCCGGATCACCGACGCCGACGCGCACGTGGTCATCACCGCGGACGGCGGGTACCGCCGCGGGGCGCCGAGCGGGCTGAAGCCGAACGTGGACGAGGCGTTGGGCAAGACCGACGGCGTCCGGAACGTGGTCGTGGTCAAGCGCACCGGGCAGGACGTCGACTGGACCGAGGGCCGCGACATCTGGTGGGACGACCTGGTCGGCCGCCAGTCGACCGAGCACGAGGCGGAGTCCTTCGACGCCGAGCACCCGCTCTACATCATGTACACCTCGGGGACGACGGCGAAGCCCAAGGGGGTGCTGCACACCTCCGGCGGCTACCTGACCCAGGTCAGCTACACCCACTGGGCCAGCTTCGACATCAAGCCGGACACCGACGTCTTCTGGACGGCGGCCGACGTCGGCTGGGTCACCGGCCACAGCTACATCGTCTACGGGCCGCTGAGCAACCGGACCACCTCGGTGATGTACGAGGGCACCCCCGACACCCCGCACCAGGGCCGGTGGTGGGAGATCATCGCCGAGTACGGCGTGACGGTCCTCTACACCGCACCCACCACCATCCGCACCTTCATGAAATGGGGGGAGGACGTGCCGGCCAAGTTCGACCTGTCCTCGCTGCGGCTGCTCGGGTCGGTCGGCGAGCCGATCAACCCCGAGGCCTGGCTCTGGTACCACAAGAACATCGGCGGCGGCCGCTGCCCGGTCGTGGACACCTGGTGGCAGACCGAGACCGGTGCGCACATGGTGAACCCGCTGCCCGGCGTGACGACGCTGAAGCCCGGGGCCGCGCAGAGCCCGTTCCCCGGGATCGGCGTCAAGGTCGTCGACGAGGAGGGCAACCCGATCGAGCCCGGTGCCACCGGGTACCTGGTGCTCACCGAGCCGTGGCCGTCGATGCTGCGCACCATCTGGGGCGACGACGAGCGCTACAAGGACACCTACTGGAGCCGCTACGGCCAGGGGGTGTACTTCGCCGGTGACGGTGCCAAGCTCGACGAGGACGGCGACATCTGGCTGCTCGGCCGGGTGGACGACGTCATGAACGTGTCCGGGCACCGCATCTCCACCACCGAGGTCGAGTCCGCGCTGGTCAGCCACCCGGCCGTGGCCGAGGCCGCGGTGGTGGGCGCCACCGACCCGACGACCGGGCAGGGCATCGTGGCGTTCGTGATCCTGCGCGGCAACGCGGAGGACTCCGGCGAGGAGCTCGTGAAGGGCCTGCGCCAGCACGTCCGCAAGGAGATCGGGCCGATCGCCAGCCCGCGGCAGATCATGGTCGTGCAGGAGCTGCCCAAGACCCGCTCGGGCAAGATCATGCGCCGGTTGCTGCGGGACGTCGCCGAGAACCGCGAACTGGGTGACGACACCACCCTCACCGACTCCGCGGTGATGGACCAGAACAGCGCCAAGCTCCCCACCTCGCAGGACTGAACGGAGTCGCCGGGGGGCGGGGTACGGGACCCCGCGCCCCCCCCCCCCCGGGGCCCGGGCGCGCGCGCGGGGGGCAA
>JAICZD010000111.1 GCA_025933855.1 Modestobacter sp.
TGGGGCACTGCATACAGGTGCGTGCAGTGCTCCAGTGTGGCTAGGGGGCCGGCAGGTGGAGGGCCGGGAGCGTAGGGCACTGCATACAGGTGTGTGCAGTGCTCCAGTGTGGCTAGGGGGCCGGCAGGTGGAGGGCCGGGAACGTAGGGCACTGCATACAGGTGTGTGCAGAGCTCCAGTGTGTGCAGAGCTCCAGTGTCTGCAGAGCTCCAGTGTGTGCAGAGCTCCGGCGTCCCGGATGTGGTGGTGCGCCGCCCGGGTGTGGGGCCGCCGCCTCCAGGTAGGGGGCCGGGAAGGGGTAGAACCGGCAGCCATGGACATCACCGAGCTCATCCTGTTCCAGCACTCCGAGCAGCGGCGCACCTTCGCCCTGCTCGACGAGATCCCCCGCGACGACGTACCCACGCTCGCCGCCGTCTGGCGCCGCCTGGAGATCCTGCTGGAAGTGCACGCGAAGGCCGAGGAGTTGTTCTTCTACCCGCGGCTGCTGCAGGTCGGCTCCGGCGCCAGTGACGCGGACAGCGTCGAGGAGGAGACCGAGGACGCGATCAAGGACCACAACGAGATCCGCGACGCGATCCGCTCGGTCGGCGAGCACCCGACCGGGACCGAGGGCTGGTGGCAGGCGGTGACGCAGGCCCGGATCGCCAACAGCGACCACATGGCCGAGGAGGAGCGCCAGGACCTGGCCGACTTCCGGCGGCACGCCGACCTGCAGACCCGCCACGACATCGCGGTGCGGTTCATCGGCTACGAGAACGAGCACGCCTACGGGATCCCGCCGGTGGACGAGGACCCGGACGACTACATCTCAGCGCACCGCTGACGCCCCGAGCGGCGGCGGCCGGGGTTTCGGCGAGCTGCGTTGTTGGTATCTGGCAACAGCTGTCGCGGTGCGGCCGGCCACACCGGGCCCCTGCCCGGCGCCGGGTCCCCGCACACCGCACGACCACCCCGCAGGAGGCACGCGATGCGAGCCCTGACCGTGCAGCCCGGCGTCGCCGGGTCCCTCGCCGTCGAGGACGTCGAGGACCCCCGGCCCGGCCCGGGCGAGCTGCTGGTCGACGGGCTCGCCGTGGGCATCTGCGGCACCGACAAGGAGATCGCGGCCGGCGAGTACGGCTGGGCTCCGCCGGGGGCGCAGCGGCTGGTGCTGGGGCACGAATCGCTGGGGCGGGTCCGGGAGGCGGCGGCCGGCTCCGGATTCGACCCCGGTGACCTGGTGGTGGGCGTGGTGCGCCGCCCGGACCCGGTGCCGTGCGGCGCCTGCGCCCACGGCGCCTTCGACATGTGCCGCAACGGCGAGTACACCGAGCGCGGCATCAAGCAGCTGCACGGCTACGCCAGCCAGTCCTGGAGCCTGGCCCCGGACTACGCCGTCCGGCTGTCCCCCGACCTCGGCGACGTCGGGGTCCTGGTCGAGCCGACCAGTGTGGTGGCCAAGGCCTGGGCCGAGATCGAGGCCATCGGGAACCGGTCCTGGTTCGAGCCGGAACGGGTGCTGGTGACCGGCGCCGGGCCGATCGGGCTGCTCGCCGCGATGCTCGGCCGGCAGCGCGGGCTGGACGTGCACGTGCTGGACCAGGTAAGGAACGGGCCGAAGCCGGACCTCGTGGCCGACCTCGGCGCGACCTACCACTGCGAGGGCTTCGATGCCGCGGTCGCCGGCGGGCGCCCCGACGTGGTGATCGAGGCGACCGGCGCGGCACCGCTCGTGCTCGATGCGATGGAGGCCACCGCGGCCTACGGCATCGTCTGCCTGACCGGGGTCTCCACGCCCGGGCGCTCGGTGTCCGTGGACGCCGGCGCGCTCAACCGGTCCATCGTGCTGGAGAACGACGTGGTGTTCGGCTCGGTCAACGCCAACCTGCGGCACTACGGGCTGGCCGCCGAGGCCCTCGCCGCCGGCGACCCCGGCTGGCTGGCCCGGCTGACCTCCCGCCGGGTGCCGCTGGAGTCGTTCGCGGAGGCGTTCGAGGAGCGCGACGGTGACGTGAAGGTCGTGCTCGACCTGCAGTGAGGCAGCTGCCTCGGCCCGAGGGACCACCCACAGAGAGGATCCGCAGATGGCCCGTCCGATCGAGGACTACGGACTGATCGGCGACCTGCAGACCGCCGCGCTGGTCGGCCGGGACGGATCCATCGACTGGCTCAGCCTGCCGCGTTTCGACTCCGCGGCCTGCTTCGCCGCGCTGCTCGGGGACGTGGACAACGGCCGCTGGCTGCTGGCCCCGGCGTCCGGGGGGAACTGCACCCGGAGGCGGTACCGGGAGGACACCCTGATCCTCGAGACGACGTGGGAGACCCCAGAGGGCACCGTCCGGGTGCACGACCTGATGCCGCCCCGGGGCGAGGCGGCCGACGTGGTGCGGATCGTGGAGGGCGTCTCCGGCCGGGTGCCGATGACCATGGACCTGACCCTGCGTTTCGACTACGGCCACATCGTGCCGTGGGTCCGGCACATCGACGGTGAGCTGGCGGCCGTCGCCGGCCCGGACGCCGTGTGGCTGCGGACCCCGGTGCCCCTGGAAGGCCGGGACCAGGCCACGCACGGAGAGTTCGAGGTGTCCGCCGGCGACCGGGTGCCCTTCGTGCTCACCTACGCGGCCTCCCACCGCTCCCGCCCCAAGGCCGCGGACGCCGAGCACGCGCTGACCGGCACCGAGGCCTTCTGGACCGACTGGATGGCCGGCTGCAGCTACGACGGCGTGTGGTCCGAGGCGGTCCGCCGGTCGCTGCTGACCCTCAAGGCGCTCACCTACCGGCCCACCGGCGGCATCGTGGCGGCGGCGACCACCTCGCTGCCCGAGCAGCTCGGCGGCCCCCGCAACTGGGACTACCGCTACTGCTGGCTGCGGGACGCGACCTTCACCCTGCAGGCGCTGCTGGGCACCGGATACGACAAGGAGGCCCGGGCCTGGCGGGAGTGGCTGCTGCGGGCCGTGGCCGGCGACCCGGCCGACCTGCAGATCATGTACGCCCTGGACGGGCTGCGCCGGATCCCGGAGTACGAGCTGTCCTGGCTGCCCGGGTACGAGGGGTCCTCCCCGGTCCGGATCGGCAACGCCGCGGCCGGGCAGTTCCAGCTCGACGTCTGGGGGGAGGTGCTCGACGGCCTGCACTACTCCCGCACGTCGGGGCTGACCCCCACCGAGGACGCCTGGGCGCTGCAGACGGCGCTGCTGGAGTTCCTCGAGGGCCACTGGGACGAACCGGACAACAGCCTCTGGGAGGTGCGCGGCCCGCGGCAGCAGTTCGTGCACTCCAAGGTGATGGCCTGGGCGGGTCTGGACCGGGGCGTGCAGGCCATCGAGCGGTTCGGCCTGGAGGGTCCGGTCGACCGCTGGAAGGGCCTGCGCCAGCAGGTCCACGACGAGGTCTGCGCGCACGGCTTCGACGCCGACCGGGGCACCTTCACCCAGTTCTACGGGTCCAAGGGCCTGGACGCCGCGCTGCTGCTCCTCCCCCGGGTCGGCTTCCTGCCACCCACCGACGCCCGGATCGTCGGCACCGTGGAGGCGATCCAGCGGGAGCTCTGCCAGGACGGGTTCCTGCTGCGCTACCACCCGGACGCCGACGGCGGGGTGGACGGCCTGCCCGGCCACGAGAGCCCGTTCCTGGCCTGCAGCTTCTGGCTGGCCGACGCGCTGAGCATGATCGGTCGGGCCGGGGAGGCCCGCGAGCAGTTCGAGCGGCTGCTGGACGTGCGCAGCGACCTCGGCCTGCTCAGCGAGGAGTACGACACCCAGGCCCACCGGCAGGTCGGCAACACCCCGCAGGCCTTCAGTCACGTCGGGCTGGTCAACACCGCGTGCCAGCTGCAGGGGTCGAGCCGGCAGACCCGGGACGGGTGACCGGACTTCCGGCCGTGGACCTGCGCCGGTCGCCGTCCGGGTGCACACTTGTCCTATGGCAACTGTTTCTCGAGTGGTGGTGGTGACCGGCGCGAGCGGCGGGATCGGCCGGGCGACCGCCGTCGCCTTCGCCGCACGCGGCGACCGGGTCGCCCTCCTCGCCCGCGGCGAGGTCGGCCTGCAGGCGGCGGCCGACGACGTCCGGGCCGCGGGCGGAACGCCGCTCGTCGTCCCGGTCGACGTGGCCGACGCCGACGCGGTGGAGGCCGCCGCCGACCGGGTCGAGGCCGAACTCGGCCCCATCGACGTGTGGTGCAACGTCGCGTTCACCTCGGTGTTCGCCCCGTTCTCCCAGATCAGCGCGGCCGAGTACGCCCGGGTCACCCAGGTCACCTACCTGGGCTTCGTGCACGGCACGATGGCCGCGCTGCGCCGGATGACGCCCCGCGACCGCGGGGTGATCGTGCAGACCGGATCCGCCCTGGCCTACCGCGGCATTCCGCTGCAGAGCGTCTACTGCGGCGCGAAGCACGCGGTCCTCGGCTTCACCGAGTCGCTGCTCACCGAGCTGAAGCACGACGGCAGCAACGTGCAGGTGACGATGGTGAACATGCCCGGGGTGAACACCCCGCAGTTCGACTGGGTGCTCAACAAGCTGCCCAAGCGCCCCCAGCCGGTGGCGCCCATCTACTCCCCCGAGTTCGTGGCCACCTCCATGGTCTGGGCCGCCGACCACCCTGGGCGCCGGGCGTGGTGGGTGGGCATCCCCACCGTCTACACGATCCTCGGGAACAAGGTCGCCCCCGCCTTCCTGGACTGGTACCTGGCCCGGACCGGCATCTCCGGACAGCAGACCGACACCGACGCCAGCCCGGACGACCCGCAGAACCTCTGGCAGCCGGCCGACGGGGAGGGCGGGCACGACTTCGGCGCCGAGGGGCGCTTCGGCACGGGGTCCTGGACCCGGGATCCGCAGATCTGGGCCAGCCGGCACCACGGCACGCTCGCCGCGGCCGGCGCCGCGGCGATCGCCGGCGCGGCCACGCTGCTGCGCCGCCGGGGATGACGGTGCGGCGGGCGGCCGGTGCCCCCGCCGCCCACCGGATGGACCGGTTGCCGCGCCGTCGCGGCCGCAGCAGAGCTGAGAGGAGAGCACCCGTGCACGCACCGCCGTCGGGGAAACAGTTCACCCTCGAGGTCGCCGACCAGCAGGTCGTCGTCACCGAGGTCGGGGCCGCCCTGCGCAGCTACCGGGTCGGCGGGATCGAGGTGCTGGACGGGTTCGCCGCCGACCAGATGTGCAGCGGCGCCCCCCCCCAGACCTTCATCCCGTGGCCGAACCGGATCGCCGACGGCTGCTACGAGTTCGACGGCGCGCAGCACCAGCTGCCGCTGACCGAGCCCGGAGCGCGCAACGCCATCCACGGGCTGACCCGCTGGGCCGACTGGCACCTGGTGCACGCCAACGGGGTGAGCCTGCGGCTGGGCCACCACCTGGCACCGCAGCCGGGCTACCCCTACGGCCTGCGCTCGGAGATCACCTACCGGCTGGGCGCCCAGGGCCTGAGCGTGGAGACCCGCAGCACCAACGTGGGCGGCACCGACTGCCCCTACGCCACCGGCGCCCATCCCTACCTGAGCCCGGGCGCGGCCGCCGACGGCCGCTCCCCCGGCCACCGCTCCGCCGGTCGCCTCGTGGACGACCTGGAGATCCAGCTGCCGGCGGACACCTGGTACCCGACGGACGACCGCGGGATCCCCACCGGCCGCGCTCCGGTGGCCGGCACCGACCGGGACCTGCGGGCCGGCCGGCGGCTGGGCGGGCTGGAGCTGGACAACGCCTTCACCGACCTGCACCGCGGCGCGGACGGCTGCGCCACGCTGACCGCCCGGCGCGCCGACGGCTGGCTCACCTCGCTGTGGGTGGATGGCGCCTACGGCTACCTCGAGCTGTTCACCGGCGACTCGCTGCCCGACGCCGACCGCCGCCGCCGCGGGCTGGGCGCGGAACCCATGACCGCCGCCCCGAATGCCTTCCGCACCGGCGACGGGCTGGTCCGGCTGGCGCCGGGGCAGACCCACACGGCGGTCTGGGGTCTGCGGCTGGAGCCGAGTCCGCAGGACGCGCCCTCGGCGGCTCCGCGCCGGACCTGACACCACACGCGATCCGTGCAACAGTTGTTGTAAGGCAAGAGAAGGGGAACTCGTCATGACCCAGACCGTTGCCGACGTCGTGCTCGACCGGCTGCGCCAGTGGGACGTACCGCAGGTCTTCGCCTTTCCCGGCGACGGCATCAACGGCCTGCTCGCGGCGTGGGGACGGGCCGAGGACAAGCCGCAGTTCGTCCAGTCCCGGCACGAGGAGATGTCCGCCTTCGAGGCCGTGGGTTACGCCAAGTACAGCGGCCGGGTGGGCGTGTGCGCGGCGACCAGCGGCCCCGGTGCGGTGCACCTGCTCAACGGCCTCTATGACGCCAAGCTGGACCACGTTCCGGTGGTCGCGATCGTGGGGCAGACCGCGCGGTCGGCCATGGGCGGCTCCTACCAGCAGGAGATCGACCTGCTGACCCTGTTCAAGGACGTCTGCAGCGACTACGTGCAGATGTGCACCGTTCCCGAGCAGCTGCCCAATCTCATCGACCGGGCCATCCGCATCGCCGTCAGCGCGCAGGCGCCCACCTGCCTGATCTTCCCCTCCGACGTGCTGGAGCTCGAGTACAGCCCGCCCGGGCACGCCTTCAAGCAGGTTCCCTCCAGCCTGGGCTTCGCCCGCCCGGTGGTGCAGCCGGAGGACCGGGCGGTCCGGCAGGCCGCGGAGATCCTCAACGCCGGCAGCAAGGTGGCGCTGCTGGTCGGTCAGGGCGCCCGCGGCTGCGCCGACGAGCTGACCGAGGTCGCCGAGCTGCTCGGCGCGGGCGCGGCGAAGGCGCTGCTGGGCAAGGACGTGCTGCCCGACACCCTGCCGTGGGTCACCGGCTCCATCGGCCTGCTGGGCACCACGGCGAGCTACAAGCTGATGATGGACTGCGACACGCTGCTCACCGTCGGGTCGAACTTCCCCTACACCCAGTTCTACCCCCCGCTGGGCCAGGCGCGGGCGGTGCAGATCGACCACTCCGGCGCCTGGATCGGCATGCGCTACCCCTACGAGCTCAACCTGGTGGGCGACGCCAAGGCGACCCTGCAGGCGCTCATCCCGCTGCTGCAGCGCAAGTCCGACCGGGGCTGGCGGGGCGAGGTGGAGTCCGAGGTCGCCGACTGGTGGCAGACCGCCCAGCGCCGGGCGATGACCGGAGCCGATCCGGTCAACCCGATGCGGGTGGTGCACGAGCTGTCCGAGCGGCTGCCCGGCAACGCGATCGTCTCCAGCGACTCGGGCAGCTCGGCGAACTGGTACGCGCGGCACCTGAAGATGCCCGCGGGGGTGCTCGGCTCGCTGTCCGGGAACCTGGCCACGATGGGGCCCGGCGTGCCGTACGCGATCGGCGCCAAGTGGGCGCACCCGGACCGGCCCGCGATCGCCCTGGTCGGCGACGGGGCCATGCAGATGAACGGCCTGGCCGAGCACATCACCATCGCCAAGTACTACCAGCAGTGGACCGATCCCCGGCTGATCGTCGCCGTGCTGCACAACGACGACCTCAACCAGGTGACCTGGGAGATGCGGGCGATGGCCGGCGCGCCGAAGTTCGTCGAGTCGCAGAGCCTGCCCGACGTCGACTACGCCGCCTTCGCGCGGTCCCTCGGGCTGCAGGGCATCAACGTCGACAGCGCCGACGGGGTCGGGCCCGCCTGGGAGGCGGCCCTGTCCGCCGACCGGCCCACCCTGCTGGACATCCGCACCGACCCCGACGTGCCGCCGATCCCGCCGCACGCGACGTTCGCGGAGGTCAAGTCGACGGCCTCGGCCGTCCTGCACGGCGACGAGAACGCGGCCGGCTTCATCAAGCAGGGGATCAAGCAGAAGGTCCAGCAGTACCTGCCGGGCACCAAGGACGGCGACTGACGTGCGCCCGCCCCGCCTGCTGACCCGGACGCCGCCGGCGCGCTCGGACCACCTGCTGGACCGGATGGTCCGCGACGTCCGCACCGGGCGCTTCGAGCAGAGCCTGGCCGCGCTGACCGCGGCCGGCGCGGCGATCACCGCCGCGGAGATCTACACCGAGCACGACGCGGCCAGCTTCGGCAACAAGATGATGTGGTGGCCGGTGGTCATCCTGCCCACCGCGATCCCGGCCGGCATCGCCGCGGTCTTCTCCAAGCGGGCCGCCAAGACCGTGCTGCCGCTCACCTCGGCCGCGATCGTGCTCAACGGGCTGCAGGGCACCGTGCTGCACTGGCGCGGCATCGCCCAGAAGCCGGGCGGGTGGGAGCTGGCGTCCTACAACGTGGAGATGGGGCCGCCGGTGTTCGCCCCGCTGCTGGCCAGCCTGGTCGGCGGGATGGGGCTGCTGGCCGCCGTCCTGCGCCGGGAGGACCGGGCGTGAGGGGGGCTGCCTGATGCCGTACCGCGCACCGGACCACCGCGCCCTCACCCCGCAGGGCCGCGGCCGGTTCCCCGGCTTCGACGTGCTGTCGGAGGTGCACCGCTGGGACGACGTCACCGCCGGCGTCGTCCTCGCCCGGCTGGCGCCGACCACGGACCTGTCGTTCTTCAGCCTGGCCGAGAACGGCGCGGCCCGCGCCCTGATGGACCTGCTGTTCGCCCAGGACGGCGACCCGCGGATCCCGGTCGTCGCCATGATCGACGCACGGCTGGCCGCCGGGGAGACCGACGGCTGGCACTACGACGACATGCCCGGCGACGCCCAGGCGTGGCGGCAGACCCTGGCCGGCCTGGACGCCGACGCCCAGGAGGTCGGCGGCACGGCGTTCGCCCGGCTCCCGGACGGCGACCGCGCCGCCGTCGTGCAGCGGGTCCAGGACCTCGGCACCGACGGGCGCAGCTGGCGGGACCTGCCGGCGCACCAGGTCTGGAGCCTGTGGACCCGGTACGGGTGCGCCGCCTTCTACTCCCACCCGTGGGCGTGGAACGAGATGGGTTTCCCCGGCCCCGCCTATCCCCGGGGCTACAAGAACATGGGGATCGACTCCCGCGAGCGCTTCGAGGTGCGCGACGCGGACGGCACCGACCCGGTCAGCTCGACCCGGCCGGTGGAGCAGCTCCGGACGGCGCGCAGCAAGCTGCTGGACTCCCGGCTGGAGGACGGCTCGTGAGGGGCACCGACGACGCGGCGATCCGCGCGCGCAACGAGTCGGCGTGGCTGCTGCCCAATGACGGCTCCCGCACCGACCACCGGCTGCGGGCCGACATGCGCCGCTACGCCGACGACGACGAGGTCGACCTGGTCGTGGTGGGCGCCGGCGCCGGCGGCAGCGTGCTCACCCAGCGGCTGGCCCGGGCCGGCTGGAAGGTCGTGTGCCTGGACGCCGGGCCGTTCTGGGATCCGGACGCGGACTGGGTCAGCGACGAGCGCGGCTCGCACACCCTCTACTGGACCGAGCCGCGGCAGATCGGCGGCGGTGATCCGGTGCCGCTGGGCTCCAACAACTCCGGCCGCGGCGTCGGCGGGTCGATGGTGCACTTCGCCGGCTACGTCCCGCGGTTCCACCCGTCGGACTTCCGCACCCGGACGGCGGACGGCGTGGGCGCCGACTGGCCGATCGGCTACGGCGACCTGCGGCCGTTCTACGAGCAGATCGAGCAGGAGCTCCCGGTCGCCGGGCAGCACTGGCCGTGGGGCGATCCGCACGACTACCCGCACCACGCCCATCCGGTCAGCGGCAACGGGGACGTCTTCCTGCGGGGTGCCGCGGCGGCCGGGATCGAGGCCCGGGTGGGACCGGTCGCCATTCCCAACGGGCGTTTCGGCAACCGGCCGCACTGCATCTACCGGGGGTTCTGCCTGCAGGGCTGCAAGGTCAACGCCAAGGCCAGCCCGCTGATCACCCACGTGCCCGACGCGCTGGCGCACGGCGCGGAGATCCGGTCCTCCTGCCACGTGTCGCGGATCCTGGTCGATGACGCCACCGGGCTGGCCACCGGGGTCACCTACCTGCACGACGGGCTGGAGCACCGGCAACGCGCCCGGATGGTCGCCGTCGCCGGGTACAGCATCGAGACCCCGCGGCTGCTGCTGCTGTCGGCCAGCCGCCGCTTCCCCGACGGGCTGGCCAACGACTTCGACCAGGTCGGCCGCTACCTGATGGTCCAGGGAGCCCCGCAGACGGCCGGCCGGTTCGAGGACGAGATCCGGATGTACAAGGGGCCGCCACCGGAGGTCAGCAGCGAGCAGTTCTACGAGACCGACCCCA
>JAICZD010000054.1 GCA_025933855.1 Modestobacter sp.
CAACATCAAGAAGAAGATCTCCCTGATGTGCGACGTGGACCAGGACGCGGTCGTCACCGCTGACGATGCGCCGTCGATCTACGACATACCGAAGGTGCTGCACCGGGAGGGCCTGGACGCCTACGTCGTCCGCCGGCTCGGCCTGCCGTTCCGGGACGTCGACTGGACGGTGTGGGGCGACCTGCTGGACCGGGTGCACGCGCCCCGGCAGACGGTGACCGTGGCCCTGGTCGGCAAGTACATCGACCTGCCCGACGCCTACCTGTCGGTCACCGAGGCGCTGCGGGCCGGCGGGTTCGCGCACCGCTCCCGGGTGGAGATCCGCTGGGTGCCCTCCGACGACTGCCAGACCCCGGAGGGCGCCGCGCACGCCCTGGCCGGCGTCGACGGGGTGTGCGTCCCGGGCGGCTTCGGGGTGCGCGGCATCGAGGGCAAGCTCGGCGCGATCCGGCACGCCCGGATCAACGGCATCCCGACCCTGGGGCTGTGCCTGGGCCTGCAGTGCATGGTCATCGAGGTGGCCCGCGACCTCGCCGGCCTGGCCGACGCCAACTCCTCGGAGTTCGAGCCCGATGCCGAGCACAAGGTGATCGCCACGATGGCCGACCAGGTCGACGTGGTCTCCGGCGAGCGGGACATGGGCGGCACGATGCGGCTGGGCAGCTGGCCGGCCACCCTGAAGAGGGGTTCGGTCACCGCGGCCGCCTACGGGTCGACCGAGGTCACCGAGCGGCACCGGCACCGCTACGAGGTGGCCAACGCCTACCGCGACCGGCTGTCCGCCGCGGGGCTGGTGATCTCCGGGACGTCGCCCGACGGCACGCTGGTGGAGTTCGTGGAGCTGCCCGCCGACGTCCACCCGTTCTTCGTCGGCACCCAGGCCCACCCGGAGCTCAAGAGCCGCCCGACCCGCCCGCACCCGCTGTTCGCCGCGTTCGTGCTGGCCTCCATCCGCTACCAGGACGCCGCCCGGCTGCCGGTGCCCGCCGAGCTCGAGGCGGAGACGGTGGGCATCTGATGGCCGCCCACGACTACGAGCTGCTGGCCACCGACCGGGTCTACGACGGGCGGATCATCTCGCTGCGGCTGGACACCGTGGCCATGCCCGGCGGCGGGTCCAGCGTGCGGGAGGTCGTCGACCACCCGGGCGCGGTCGGCATCGTCGCGCTGGACGACGAGGACCGGGTGGTGATGCTGCGCCAGTACCGGCACCCCGTCGGGGAGCACCTGTGGGAACTGCCCGCGGGGCTGTGCGACGTGGACGGCGAGCCCGCGCTGGAGACGGCCCGCCGCGAACTGGCCGAGGAGGTGCAGCTGGCCGCCGACCGCTGGTCGCTGCTGACCACGCACTACCCGTCACCCGGCTTCTGCGACGAGCTGGTGGTGCTCTACCTCGCCGAGGGGCTGTCCGAGGCCGCCCGTCCGGACGGTTTCACCGTGGAGCACGAGGAGCTGGACATGACCGTCGAGCGCGTGCCGCTGGCCGACGCGGTGCAGCAGGTCTTCGACGGCACGATCCGCAACTCGCTGGCGATCATCGGCATCCTGGCCGCCGCCCAGGTCCGGGCGACCGCACCGCGGCTGCGCCCGGTCGACGCCGGCTGATCCGCCCGGTCCGGTCCCCGGCTGGTCCCCGGTCGGCGCGCCGGCTGATCCCCGGTCGGTGCACCGGCTGATCCCCGGTCGGCGCGCCCGGCCGCGGCCTGAGAAGGTGGCCGGGTGCTGACTCACGACCAGGCCCTGTCCCTGCTGGCCGCTGCCCGCGCCGAGTCCGACCGGCTCGGCGTCCCGATGTCCGTCGCGGTGATGGACCCCTACGGCCACCTGGTGGCGCTGGCCCGGATGGACGGCGCGCCGTGGATCTCCGCGGAGGTCGCCCAGGGCAAGGCGTGGACCGCCGCCGCCTACGGCATGCCCAGCGCCGGCCAGAAGTCGAAGATGGACCCGCTGCCGAACTTCGCCACCGCGCTCACCGAGATGACCCACGGCAGGTTCACCCCGCAGCCGGGGGCCGTTCCGGTCTACGAGGGCGGCCGGTTGCTCGGTGCCGTCGGGGCCAGCGGGGGCACCGGGCAGCAGGACGAGGACGTCTGCGCCGCGGCCGTGCAGGCCTCCGGCTGGGCCACCGCCGCCAGCTGACGACTGGCCGCTGACGGCCGCCCGCTCCGCCGCCCGCTCCGGCGCCGGCCTTCGCTCTTGCGGTGTTGCCCGCGCCCTTGCGGTTCTGCACCGCCGCAAGGGCACGGGGAGCACCGCAAGAGCAGGAGCACGCTCCGTGGAGCCCACCGCGGGTCGGCCGGCGGGCGGTCAGCCGACGGTCGTTCCCGGTGGCAGCCGCAGGCCCAGCCGGCGCAGCTCCAGCCCGGCCAGCGCCCGGACCGCCGCCGGGTCCCCGGCCCGCCAGCCCGCGCCGGTGCCGGCCGGCAGCCGGGCCAGCGCGGGCAGCGGCGCGGTGGCCAGCGCCCGGGCGGCGAGCAGCTCCAGGTCCGGCGCGTCCAGCGAGCGGTCGGCCAGCAGCCGGTCGGCCGCGCGGGCCTCCCGCGCCCAGCGCACCCGCCACGGCAGCCAGCGCAGCAGCATCCAGCCGACCGGCAGGACGACCAGGACGGCGGTCAGGACGGCGGCCAGCGTGGACACCGCGTCCTGGGTGCTCTGCCCGGCCCCGGCGACCGCGTCCCCGGCTCGGCCGAGCGCGGTGAAGGGCCCGGCGAGATCGTCGCCGACCAGCGGCACGTCGCCGGCCGCCCTGGCGGCGGAGCCCATGCTGTCAGCGATGGACCGGCCGAGGTCCTCCACCGCCCGGCCCGGGTCGGCCAGGACGAGAACCGCCCGGTGCACCACCCGGGCGACCAGCACCCAGCCCACCGTCCAGCCGAGCAGACCGAGGTCGGCGGCGATCTGCCGGGCGCGCCGGTCCGGGCGGTCGGCGTACAGGCGCATGGCGGCTCCCGGTCGGTGCGGTGCGGATGCAGGTGCCGGCGGTACGACGTGGTGCGGGCCCGCCTCCCGGGGATCGTCCGGCACGGCGGCCGGAACGGCGATCCGGCCCGGCACACCGGCCGCGGCCCCGGCGCACCGGGCGCCCGAGCCGCGGCGCACCGGCGTCCGCAAGCGACCCGGTTCAGCCCCCGGCGTGCCTAGACTCCGGCCGAGGTCTGCCCCGACCGGGCCGGCCCACGACACGGGGACGCCGCCGGCACGACCGGGGCGGCCGCCGAGACCAGGAGTCGGAGCGATGCGGGTCGGGGTCCCACGAGAGGTCAAGAACCGCGAGTACCGGGTGGCCCTCACCCCGGCCGGGGTGACCGAGCTGGTGCGGGCCGGCCACGAGGTGCTGGTCGAGCACTCGGCCGGCGAGGGGTCCTCCATCCCGGACGCCGACTTCGTCCGCGCCGGTGCCCGCATCGCACCCACCGCGGACGACGTCTGGGGCGCGGCCGACCTGCTGCTCAAGGTGAAGGAGCCGGTCGAGGAGGAGTACGGGCGGCTGCGCGCGGACCAGACGCTGTTCACCTACCTGCACCTGGCGGCCTCCAAGGAGTGCACCGACGCCCTGGTCGTCTCCGGCACCACGGCGATCGCCTACGAGACGGTGCAGACCGCCGACGGCGCGCTGCCGCTGCTGGCCCCGATGTCGGAGGTCGCCGGCCGGATGGCCCCGCAGGTCGGCGCCCACTCCCTGGAGCGGGCGCACGGCGGGCGCGGGGTCCTGCTCGGGGGCGTGTCCGGCGTCTACGCCGCCAAGGTGGTCGTCATCGGCGCCGGGGTGTCGGGGATGAACGCCGCCGCGATCGCGCTCGGGATGCAGGCCGAGGTGATCGTGCTGGACCGCGACGTGGACAAGCTGCGGGCCGCCGACCGCATCTACCAGGGCCACCTGCAGACCGTCGCCTCCAACGTCTTCGAGGTCGAGCAGGCGGTGCTCGACGCCGACCTGGTGATCGGCGCGGTGCTGGTGCCCGGCGCGAAGGCGCCGACCCTGGTCAGCAACGAGCTGGTCTCCCGGATGAAGCCCGGCTCCGTGCTGGTCGACATCGCCGTGGACCAGGGCGGCTGCTTCGCCGACACCCGCCCGACCACGCACGACGATCCGACCTACCGGGTGCACGGGTCGGTGTTCTACTGCGTGGCGAACATGCCCGGGGCCGTGCCCAACACCTCCACCCACGCGCTGACCAACGTGACCCTGCCGTACGTGATGGCGCTGGCCAACGAGGGCACCGAGACCGCCGTCCGGAACTCGCCGGCGCTGGCCCACGGGGTCAACGTCGTCGGCGGGCAGGTGGTGCTGCCGGAGGTCGCCGAGGCGCACGGCATGTCGGCCGTGGCGCTGGCGGAGGTGTGGAGCTGACCGTCGCCTCGGCATCCGGGCGCTCCGCCGCGCCGGCCGGCCCGGACGTCCAGCGGGTGGTCACCGGCTACCTCGACCACCTGCTGGTCGAGCGCGGCCTGGCCGCCAACACCATCTCCTCCTACCGCCGCGACCTGCGCCGCTACGCCGAGTTCCTCACCGGCGCCGGGGTGCGCGGCCTCGGCGAGGTGGGGGAGACCGACGTCACCGCGTTCCTGACCGCGCTGCGCCAGGGGGACGACGGCCATCCGCCGCTGTCGGCGACCTCGGCGGCCCGGGCCGTGGTCGCCGTCCGCGGGCTGCACCGGTTCGCCCTGCTGGACGGGCGGGTGAGCGTCGACGTCGCCGCGGAGGGGAAGCCGCCCGCGCCGGCGCGGCGGCTGCCCACGGCCATTCCGGTGGAGTCGGTCGAGGCGCTGCTGGCGGCCGCCGGTTCCGTCGAGGGCCCGCGCGGGCTGCGGGACCGCGCGCTGCTGGAGCTGCTGTACGGCACCGGTGCGCGCATCTCCGAGGCGGTCGGGCTGGCGGTCGACGACGTCGCCGTGGACGGCGATCCGCGGCAGGCCGCCGTCCGGCTGGCCGGCAAGGGCGGCAAGGAACGGGTCGTGCCGGTCGGCAGCTACGCCGTCCGGGCGGTGCAGGACTACCTGGTGCGGGCGCGGCCGGCGCTGGCGACGCAGGGGCGATCCGGCACCCGGGGCGCGCTGTTCCTGAACGCGCGCGGCGGCCCGCTCACCCGGCAGAGCGCCTGGTCGATCCTCCGGTCGGCCGCCGAGCGGGCCGGGCTGACCGCCGAGATCTCCCCGCACACCCTGCGGCACTCCTTCGCCACGCACCTGCTCGACGGCGGCGCCGACGTCCGCGTCGTCCAGGAGCTGCTCGGCCACGCCTCGGTGACCACCACGCAGGTGTACACGCTGGTCACCGTGGAGCGGCTGCGCGAGGTCTACGCCACCAGCCACCCCCGCGCGCTGCACTGACCGCTGTCCGGGTTCGTTCCCCCCGCCGGTCACAGTCGGCGCACAACCTGCCGATGACCCTTGCGGAGCGCCCGACCGGCGCGGCGAGCCTCCCTCGACCGCCGGAGACCGCTCCTTAGCGTGACCGACCAGATACTGATCGCGACAGGGAAGGCCGGAGACGATGCCGACACGAGCCGAGGCGGCGGCGTCCGCCGTCACGCTCCCGTCCCAGGGGGCGTTCGACGGTGAGATGGGTGCTCCCGCCAGCCGGGTCGACCCCGCCCGCGCCCGGCAGCGCCCGCTGCCGACCCCCAAGCCGCTGAGCAGCCACGGTCCGGCGCGGATCATCGCCATGTGCAACCAGAAGGGCGGCGTCGGCAAGACCACGTCGACCATCAACCTGGGCGCCGCGCTGGTCGAGCAGGGACGCCGGGTGCTGCTCATCGACCTCGACCCCCAGGGCGCGCTGTCCGTCGGGCTCGGCGTGCCCGCCCTGCAGCTGGACCGGACCATCTACAACGCCCTGATGGAGCGGCAGACGTCGCTGGCCGACGTCCGGCTGCAGACCCGGGTGCCCGGCCTGGACCTGGTGCCCAGCAACATCGACCTGTCCGCCGCCGAGGTGCAGCTGGTCAGCGAGGTCGCCCGCGAGCAGACCCTGCTGCGGGTGCTGGCCGGCGTCCGCAGCGAGTACGACTACGTGCTCATCGACTGCCAGCCCTCCCTCGGGCTGCTCACCGTGAACGCGCTGACCGCCGCCCAGGGCGTGATCATCCCGCTGGAGTGCGAGTACTTCTCGCTGCGCGGCGTGGCGTTGCTGGTCGACACGATCGACAAGGTCAAGGAGCGGCTCAACCCGTCCCTGGCCATCGACGGGATCCTCGCCACGATGTACGACGCGCGCACGGTGCACTGCCGCGAGGTGTTCAGCCGGGTGGTGGAGGCCTTCGGCGACACGGTGTACCAGACCGTCATCCAGCGCACGGTGCGCTTTCCGGAGACGACGGTGGCCGGCCAGCCGATCACCACCTGGGCGCCCACCTCCACCGGCGCCGGCGCCTACCGCGACCTGGCCAAGGAGGTCCTGGCCCAGTGACCGAGCCTGCCAGGTCACCGAGCACCGCAGCCCGGGGCGCGCGCCCGACGACCGCCGGCGGGGTGGCCACGTGACCCGCCGTCCCGTGCTGCCCGGCGCTGCCGAGCTGTTCCGCCGCACCGACGTGCCGGCGGAGCCGGCACCGGTCACCGAGCTGCCCACGCTGGCCGCCGCGCAGGCCTCCCCGGCGCTGCGCGGCAGCGCTCCGGCGGGCTCCGAGGAGAGCACCTCGGGCATGCCGCTGTCGCTGGTGCCGGCCGGCCGCGACCTCCAGCCGGGCGGACGGCCGGTGGACGACGTGTCCGCGCTGCGGACGGCGCTGCCCGCTGCCCCGACGCGGGCCCCCCGGGCGACGGGGGACAGCGGCCGCACCCGGCACGCCGAGAAGATCACCGTGTACTGCTCCGCGGAGGAGCTGTTGGCCCTGGAGTCGGCCCGGCTCACGCTGCGCGGCCAGCACGCCGTCGTGGCCGACCGCGGCCGGATCGTCCGGGAGGCCATCGCCGTCCTGCTCGCCGACCTCGACGAGCACGGCGAGGAGTCCGTGCTGGTCCGGCGGCTGCGGCGCGGCTGACGGCGGATTGTCGGTGGTGGCCTCTACCCTGCCGCCCGTGACGCTGACCCGGGACGACGCACCCGCCGTTGCGGCTGCCGGGGCGCCGGGGCCGGGGCGGTTCACCGTCCGGCTGACCAACTTCGAGGGTCCGTTCGACCTGCTGCTGCAGCTGATCGGCAAGCACAAGCTGGACGTCACCGAGATCGCGCTGTCCGCGGTCACCGACGAGTTCATCGCGCACCTGCGGGCCCTGGGCGACGAGCTCGACCTCGACCAGGCCAGCGAGTTCCTCGTCGTGGCGGCGACCCTGCTCGACCTCAAGGCCGCCCGGCTGCTGCCGGCAGCCGACGTCGAGGACGAGGAGGATCTCGCCGCGCTGGAGGCCCGCGACCTGCTGTTCGCCCGGCTGCTGCAGTACAAGGCCTACAAGCAGGCCGCGGCGTTCCTGCGGGAACGCGAGTCGACCGCGGCCCGGCGCTTTCCCCGCGCCGTTCCGCTCGAGCCGCGCTTCGCCGACCTGCTGCCCGAGGTGCTGCTCGGCGTGAGTCCGGGGCAGTTCGCCGCGCTGGCGCTGCAGGCGCTGACCCCCAAGCCGCCGCCGACGGTGAGCGTCGACCACCTGCACGCCCCGGCGGTGAGCGTCACCGAGCAGCTGCTGCTGGTCCGCGAGCGGCTGGCCGGCGCCGGGACGGCGACGTTCCGGGCGCTGTCCGGCGACTGCGCGCACACCCTGGAGGTGGTGGCCCGGTTCCTGGCGCTGCTGGAGCTCTACCGCCAGCAGCTCGTGTCCTTCGACCAGGTGTCGCCGCTGGGGGAGCTGCACGTGCGGTGGACCGGGCCGCAGCTGGTCGACGGGCGGCTGCCGGGTGCGGGCGCCGAGGACGTCGACGGCCCGATCGCCGAGGAGGAGTCGTGACCCAGCAGTCCCACGACGAGCGCCCGCCGATCTCCTGGGAGCTGCTGGCCGCGGAGCTGTCCAGCGAGCTGGCCGACGAGGGTCACCATGCCGCCGGGGCCCTGCCGGACGCGGCCTGGGACGCCGTGGCCGCCCGGTTGGCCGCCGAGCTGGGCGACCCCGCGGGCAGCCGGACCGTGCCCGCGGCTGCCGACGTCCCGGGTACCGGCGCAGCCGCTGACCTCGAGACCACCGCCGTGGGGAACCCGGCCGGCGCGGCCGGCGACTCCGCTGCCGGCGACCCGGCGGCTGTCGTGGACGCGGCTCCGGCGGCGGAGGCACCGTCGGTGACCCCCGGTCCGCTTCCGGGAGCCGATCCGGACGCCGGCCGCGTTCCGCTGGGCCGGGCACCGCAGCAGGCCCCGGTCGAGTTCCTGGTCGTCGAGCAGCCGGAACCAGCGGTGGAGGAGGCGGTACCCGCGGCGCCGCCGGCTGAAGGCGGCGATGCGGACGTCGTCGGGGACCCCGGGGTGCTGCGCGGCGGGCTTGAGGCGTTGCTGTTCGTCGTCGACGCCCCGGTCGACGAGGTCACCCTGGCCGCCGCGCTGCGCTGCCCGGTGACGCGGGTCCGCGACGAGCTGGCCGGGCTGGCCGCCGACTACGAGCGGCGCGGGGCCGGGGTGACCCTGCGCCGGGCGGGGGAGGGCTGGCGGGTCTACACCCGCGAGGAGCACGCCGAGGTCGTCGAGCGGTACCTGCTGGAGGGCCAGCGCAGCCGGCTGACCCAGGCCGCGCTGGAGACCCTCGCGGTCATCGCCTACCGGCAGCCGGTCACCCGGGCACGGGTGTCGGCGATCCGCGGGGTCGGGGTGGACGCCGTCGTCCGGACGCTGGTCAGCCGTGGCCTGGTCGGTGAGTGCGGCACCGACCCGGACACCGGCGGTCACCTGTACGCCACCACGCCGCTGTTCCTGGAGCGGCTGGGGCTGGAGAGCCTCGACGAGCTGCCGGAGCTGGCGCCGTTGCTGCCGGAGACCGCGAGCATGCTGGCCGAGCACCCCGACGCCTGAGCCGGCGGGCCGGGGCAGTTGATGGCCGGTCCGGGTCGGTCGCCGTTGATGGGAGACTGGCGGGGATGAACACCGAGAGCCCCGAGGGCCGCCCCCAGGGCGACGAGCACGGCGTGTGGTCCGAGGACATGGAGCTCGCGCCGGTGCACCCCGGCGACCGCGAGCCGGCCGAGCGGAACGACCGGCAGGGGGAGCGACTGCAGAAGGTCCTGGCCCGGGCCGGGGTCGGCTCCCGCCGGGTCAGCGAGGACATGATCGCCGACGGCCGGATCAGCGTGAACGGCAAGCAGGTCCGCGAGCAGGGCATGCGGGTGGATCCGCAGACCGACCGGATCGCCGTGGACGGTCAGCGCATCGACGTCCGCAACGACCGGGTCACCTACGCGCTGAACAAGCCCTCCGGCGTGATCACCGCGATGAGCGACGACCGGAACCGGCCGACGGTCGGGGACATGGTGGGCGACCTGGCCCCGGGGCTGGTGCACGTCGGCCGGCTGGACCAGGACACCGAGGGCCTGCTGCTGCTCACCACCGACGGCGAGCTCGCGCACCGGCTGGCCCACCCGTCCTTCGAAGTGCGCAAGACCTACCTGGCGCAGGTCAGCGGCTCGGTGCCGCGCGACCTGGGCAAGCGGCTGCGGGCCGGCGTCGAACTGGAGGACGGTCCGGTCGCCGTCGACTCCTTCCAGCTGATGGACACCCACGCCGGCCAGTCGGTGGTCGAGGTGGTGCTGCACGAGGGGCGCAAGCGGATCGTCCGCCGGCTGCTGGCCGAGGTCGGCCTGCCGGTCTCCCGGCTCACCCGCACCGCGGTCGGGCCGATCGAGCTGGCCCGGATGCGCAGCGGGTCGATCCGGCGGCTGACCCGCGCCGAGGTCGGGTCGCTGCACGAGCTCGTCGGGCTCTGACGAGCCGGCGTTCCCGCGGGAACGCCGGCGCCCTGGCGGGTGCCCGACGGGGTGTCGCCGGACGCCGGCCATCGGGACGCCGGCGGCCGGGTGGCACGGCCTCCCTAGACTCGACCGAGGTGCCCGGCGATCCGGGCGCCGGCATCGATGTCAGGAGAGTGCATGGCCGTCCGAGCCATCCGGGGTGCGACACAGGTGGCCGCCGACGACCGTGACGAGGTCCTGTCGGCCACCCGGGAACTGGTGTCCGCCGTCCTGGAGCGCAACGAACTGTCCTCGGAGGACCTGATCAGCATCCTGTTCACCGCCACTCCCGACCTGGTCTCGGAAGTCCCGGCGCTGGCCGCGCGCGAGCTCGGGCTCGGCGACGTGCCCCTGATGTGCGCGACCGAGATCGCCGTTCCGCACGCGCTGCCCCGGGTGCTGCGGCTGATGGCGCACGTGGAGACGCCGCGGCCGCGCCGCGAGGTGCAGCACGTGTACCTGCGCGGCGCGGTGGCGCTGCGCCGGGACATCGCGCAGTGAGCGAGCGATTCGTGGGCCAGGTGACCCTGGACGGGCCGTCGGGCACCGGCAAGTCCAGCGTCGCCCGCGCCCTCGCCGTCCGGCTCGGCGCGGCCTACCTGGACACCGGCGCGATGTACCGCGCCGCCACCGTGGCCGTGCTGGACGCCGGGGTGGACCCCGAGGACGCCGCGGCGGTCGCCGACCGCGTCGACGCCGCCCGCATCGAGGTCGGCACCGCGGCCGGCACCGAGCTGGTGCAGGTCGACGGTGTCGACGTGGCCGAGCGGATCCGCGGCGCCGAGGTGACCCGGTCGGTGTCGGCGGTCTCCGCCGTCCCGGCGGTGCGCCGGCTGCTGGTCGACCGGCAGCGGGACCTGGTCGCCGGGGCCGACGCGATCGTCGTCGAGGGCCGCGACATCGGCACGGTCGTCCTGCCCGACGCCACCCTGAAGATCTACCTGACCGCGGCGCCCGAGGTGCGGGCCGAGCGCCGGGCCGGGCAGCTCGGGGTCACCGACCCGGCGGAGATCGCCGAGATCGCCGCCGACCTGCGCCGTCGCGACGAGTACGACAGCAGCCGCGCCGACAGCCCGCTGCGCCCGGCCGAGGACGCCGTGCTGGTCGACAGCAGCGGGCTGGACCGGGACGCCGTGGTCGACCGGATCCTCGAGCTGGCGCTGTGCGCGGTCGGGAAGCCGGTATGAGCGAGCAGCAGGGGCCGCTGCCGGTGGTGGCCGTCGTCGGACGGCCGAACGTCGGCAAGTCGACGCTGGTCAACCGGTTCCTGGGCCGCCGCGCCGCGGTGGTGCAGGACGTACCCGGCGTCACGCGGGACCGGATCGGCTACGAGGCGCTGTGGAACGGCCGGAGCTTCACCGTCGTGGACACCGGCGGGTGGGAGCCCAAGGCCACCGGCAGGGCGGCGGCCATCGCCCGCCAGGCCGAGTACGCGATGAAGACCGCCGACGTGATCGTGCTCGTCGTCGACGCCTCGGTCGGCGCGACCGAGACCGACCTGGCCGCCGCCCGGGTGCTGCGCCGCAGCGACCGCCCGGTGATCCTGGTGGCCAACAAGGTGGACGACGAGCGGGCCGAGGCGGGCGCCGCCGAGCTGTGGTCGCTGGGACTGGGCGAGCCGTATCCGGTCAGCGCGCTGCACGGGCGGGGCAGCGGTGACCTGCTCGACCTGGTCCTCGACGCGATGCCCGAGGCTCCGCGGGAGGTCGAGGCGCCGGGCGGACCGCGCCGGGTCGCGCTGGTGGGCCGGCCGAACGTGGGCAAGTCCAGCCTGATCAACCGGCTGTCGAAGGAGGAGCGCTCGGTCGTCGACTCCGTCGCGGGCACCACCGTCGACCCGGTGGATTCCCTGGTCACGCTGGGCGGGCAGGAGTGGCGGTTCGTCGACACCGCCGGCCTGCGCCGCAAGGTCAACACCGCCAGCGGCACCGAGTACTACGCCAGCCTGCGCACCGAGGCCGCCATCGAGGCCGCCGAGGTCGCGGTCGTCCTGGTGGCCGCCGACGAGGTGATCAGCGAGCAGGACCAGCGGGTGATCACCCAGGTCATCGACGCCGGCCGCGCGCTGGTGATCGCCTTCAACAAGTGGGACGCGCTCGACGAGGACCGGCACGCCCAGCTCGAGCACGAGATCGACCGCGAGCTGGCCCGGGTGAAGTGGGCCAGCCGGGTCAACATCTCCGCGGTGACCGGGCGCGGGGTGAACAAGCTGGCCGACCACCTGAAGGCGGCGCTGGCCGGCTGGGAGACCCGGGTGCCGACCGCGGAACTGAACACCTACGTGCGGGCGCTGATCCAGGAGACGCCGCCGCCGGCCCGCGGCGGGCGGGCTCCGAAGATCAAGTACGTCACCCAGGCCGACATCCGGCCGCCCCGCTTCGTGGTCTTCTCCACCGGTTTCCTGGAGGCCGGGTACCGCCGGTTCCTGGAGCGGAAGCTCCGCGAGCGCTTCGGGTTCGAGGGCACCCCGATCGACGTGTCGGTCAAGGTCCGGGAGGGCCGGGGCAGCGACCGGAGGAAGTAGCCGGTCGACCGGTCGGCCCGGGGGGTGCGGTAACCTGCTCCGGCAGCGAACGAGCGCACCCGGGCGACGGGGGAGCGCTCCGAGCTCGGGCTGTAGCGCAGCTTGGTAGCGCACTTGACTGGGGGTCAAGGGGTCGCAGGTTCAAATCCTGTCAGCCCGACAGTGTGATGTCTCAGGACATCCCGGACGCCCGGACCCACGGATTGTGGGTTCGGGCGTTTGTCATCTGCGGGTGGGGCCGGGTGGGCGGCCGGTGGGCTGGTAGTCCTTGCGTGGGTCCAGGAGTAGTTCGCGGAGCAGTTCGCCGGTGGCCGCGTCGATAACGCGGATGTGCTGGTCCTGGACGAGGAGCAGGACGTGGGTTCCGGCGTGGGTTCGGCCGATGCCGATGTGGTGCAGGCGGCCGGCTGAGCGCAGGGTCACGCAGCCGGTCTGGTCGACGCGGTCGGTGCGGACGCGGTTGTGGGTGTCGACGCTGCGGTCGGCGCCGGGGGTGGCCTTGGGTCGAGCCGTGTAGGCGGTTGCGGGGGTGGACTGGTGCGGCAGCGACCGGTGGGGCCGGTGCTGGTTGTACTCGATGACGAACTGGTCGAGCAGCGTCTGTAGCTCGGCGGTCGTGGCGGGCTGGCGGGGTTGGGCGCGTAGCCACTTCTTCATCGTCTGCTGGAACCGTTCGACCTTGCCGCAGGTGGTCGGGTGGTTGGGGCGGCTGTTCTTCTGCACGATGTCCAGCCGGCGCAGCTCGTGTTCGAGGTGGTTGCGTCCGCCGCGGCCGCCGGAGAAGCGGGTGGTGTAGACCATGCCGTTGTCGGTGAGCGTGGAGGCCGGGTAGCCGTGCAGGTCAACGGCCTGCCGGAACGTCGCCAGCACGATCGAGCCGGTGATCCGCGGGTGGGCGGAGACGAGCAGTGCCAGCCGGGAGTGGTCGTCGAGCCAGGTGATGATCTCGGTGTCGACGCCGGTGGCCAGCCGGTAGTGGGTGAAGTCGGACTGCCAGGTCTCGTTGGGCTGCTCGGCGGCGAAGCGGATGTAGGAGGACTTGGGCCGCTTGGTCGGCTCGGGGACAACCGCGCCGGCGCGGGTCAGGAGCCGGTGGATCGTGGCACGCGACAGGGTGAGCTGGTGATGGTGGGTCAGGTGCCAGCCGATGGTGTCTGCGCCGGCGTCCAGACCGGACTCTGTCAACTCCTTGCGCAGGCGCAGGACGAGCTCGAGCGTGGAGGCGGGGGTGGCTGTCGGTGAGGTGCGTGGGCGGCGGGAGCGGGGCTCGAACGCCGCGTCGCCCTCGGCTCGATAGCGTTTGACCAGGTCGTACAGCCAGGAGCGGGAGACGCCGTAGGCGGCGATGACCTCAGCCGGCGACCGGCCCTCGACCTCGATCGCGGTGATGACCAACCGGGCTTTGGACATGGTCGTCCATCGACCGGATGTCCGGTATGACCTGAGACTTCAGTCCGGTATGTCTTGAGACACCTGTCCGGGATGTCCTGAGCCAGGACACCGCCACCCCGACACTGGTCCACCACCGGCACCGGGCGACCGGCGACGGCGTCCGCCCGGACGTCTCTAGACTCCTGGGGAAACCCGGCGCCACCGGCGTCCCGTCACCACCATCCGTATCCCCCAAGAGGAGCGCTGCGCTGTGAAGA
>JAICZD010000226.1 GCA_025933855.1 Modestobacter sp.
CGGCGGCCGGATCACGCACTTCGTCGCGGGCATCGGGACCGGCGGCACGATCACCGGCACCGGCCGCTACCTCAAGGAACGCGGCGACGTGCGGATCGTCGGCGCGGATCCCGAGGGCTCGGTGTACTCCGGCGGCACCGGCCGTCCCTACCTGGTCGAGGGCGTCGGGGAGGACTTCTGGCCGGAGGCCTACGACCGCTCGGTCGCCGACGGCATCGAGGCGGTGTCCGACGGCGACTCCTTCGCCATGACCCGGCGGCTGGCCCGCGAGGAGGGCCTGCTGGTCGGCGGCTCCTGCGGCATGGCGGTGGTCGCGGCGGTCCGGGTCGCCGAGCGGCTGAGGAAGGACGACGTCCTGGTCGTGCTGCTGCCCGACGGGGGGCGCGGGTACCTGAACAAGATCTTCAACGACGAGTGGATGGCCGACTACGGGTTCCTCGACGCCGGTGGCGGGGAGACCGTCGGGGAGCTGCTGGACGCGAAGTCGGGCAGCACGCCGACGCTCGTGCACACCCACCCCAACGAGACCGTGCGGGACGCGATCGACATCCTGCGCGAGTACGCCGTCAGCCAGCTGCCGGTGGTCCGCGCCGAGCCGCCGGTGACCGCCGGGGAGGTGGTCGGCTCGGTGGCCGAGAAGACGCTGCTGGATGCGCTGTTCGCCGGGCGGGCGACGCTGGCCGACCCGGTGGAGCGGCACATGTCCGAACCGCTGCCGATCATCGGCTCGGGTGAGCCCGTGTCGGCCGCGGTGAGCGCGCTCGGTGAGGCCGACGCGCTGCTGGTGCACGTGGACGGCAAGCCGGCCGGGGTGGTCACCCGGCAGGACGTGCTCGGGCACCTGGTCGGGCTCCCGGTGACCGCCGCGCCTACGGTCGCCTCATGACCGGCTTCAACACCCGCGCCATCCACGCCGGCCAGGAGCCCGACCCGACCACCGGTGCGGTGGTCGTGCCGGTACACCTGACCAGCACCTACAAGCAGGACGGCGTCGGCGGCCTGCGCGGCGGCTACGAGTACAGCCGCAGCGGCAACCCCACCCGCACCGCCCTGCAGGACGCGCTCGCGGCTCTGGAGGAGGGCCGCACCGGGCTGGCGTTCGCCTCCGGGCTGGCCGCCGAGGACGCCCTGCTGCGCACCGTCTGCGCGCCGGGCGACCACGTGGTGCTGCCCGGGGACGCCTACGGCGGCACGTTCCGGCTGGTGTCGAAGGTCTTCTCCCGCTGGGGCGTCGAGCACACCCCGGTCGACCTCAACGACCTGGACGCGCTCCGCGCCGCGATCCGGCCCACCACGCGGATCATCTGGTGCGAGACCCCGACCAACCCGCTGCTCAACGTCTCCGACATCGCCGCGCTGGCCGAGGTCGCGCACTCCGCGGGCGCGCTGCTGGTCGTCGACAACACCTTCGCCTCCCCCTACCTGCAGCGGCCGCTCACCCTCGGCGCCGACGTGGTCGTGCACTCCACGACCAAGTACCTGGGTGGGCACTCCGATGTCGTCGGCGGCGCACTGATCACCGCGGACCCCGAGCTGGGCGAGCAGCTGGCCTACCACCAGAACGCGATGGGCGCGGTCGCGGGGCCGATGGACGCCTGGCTGGTGCTCCGCGGCATCAAGACCCTCGGCGTCCGGGTCGACCGGCACTCGGCCAACGCCGCCCGGATAGCCGAGTACCTGCTCGAGCACCCGGCGGTCGGCGACGTCCTCTACCCCGGGCTCCCGCAGCACCGGCACCACGAGATCGCGGCGAAGCAGATGTCCGGCTTCGGCGGGATGCTCTCGTTCCGGCTGCGCGGCGGCGAGGAGGCCGCCCTGAAGGTGTGCGAGCGCACCCGGCTGTTCACCCTGGCCGAGTCCCTCGGCGGGGTGGAGTCGCTGATCGAGCACCCGCACCGGATGACCCATGCCAGCGCCGCCGGCTCGCCGCTGGAGGTGCCGGCCGACCTGGTGCGGCTGTCCGTGGGCATCGAGGACGTCGACGACCTGATCTCCGACCTGGACCAGGCGCTCAGCTGACCGAGGACCCGGAACCGGGCACCGAGATCGGGGAACGAGGGGTCCGCCGGCCGGCCCAGGCCCCCGGTTCCCCGATCTCGACGACGGCGTCCCGGGTCACGGTCGTGATCGCCACCCGGAACCGGCGGGCGTCCCTGCTGCGGACCCTCGCCCGGCTCGACGTCCCCGGCGGGCCGCCGGTGATCGTGGTGGACAACGCCTCGGCCGACGGCACGGCCGCCGCGGTGCGCGCCGCCCATCCGCGGGTGCGGCTGCTGGAGCTGCCGGTCAACGCCGGCGCGGTCGCCCGCACCACCGGCGTCCGGTCGGCCGGCACGCCCTACGTCGCGTTCGCCGACGACGACTCGTGGTGGGAGCCCGGGGCGCTCGGCGCGGCCGCCGCGCTGCTCGACGCGCATCCACGGGTGGCCGTGGTGGTCGGGCGGGTCCGGCTGGCCGCCGACGGGCCGGAGGACCGGGTCACCGGCAAGCACCGGGCCGCCGTGCTGGGCTCCTCCCCCGGCGCCCCCGGCCCGGACGTGTTGAGCTTTCCGGCCTTCGCCGCGGTGCTGCGCCGCGGCGCCTACCTCGCCGTCGGCGGTTTCTCGCCGCTGCTGTTCTTCGGCGGCGAGGAGCACCTGCTGGCGCTGGACCTGGCCGCGGCCGGCTGGCAGCTGGTGTTCGCCGAGGAGGTCCTCGCCTGGCACGATCCGGCCGGCCGGGACCGGCCCAGCCCGCAGCGGTGGGCGATGCAGACCCGCAACGACCGGCTGGTCGACTGGCTGCGACGGCCGCTGCGGGTCGCCGTCGGCGGCACCGGGCAGCTGGCCCGGCGAGCGCTCACCGACCCGGCGGCACGGAGCGCGCTGGCCGGGCTGCTCCGCCGGCTGCCCGCCGCGCTGCGCGCCCGGCGACCGGTGGACCCGCAGCTGGAGCGGCGGTTCCGCACCGCCCTGCGGCCACTGGACGAGCCACCGGCCCCCGTCAGCCGCCCAGCCGGGCGGTGAACCAGGCGCGGGCCTCGGCGATCCCGTCCCGGCCGCGGCGCTGGGCGGCGGCGATCCGGGGCTGCAGCGTCCCCGACAGGGCGTGCTCCAGGGCCGCGTCGAGCGAGTGCGGGTCGATCTCCGTGGCGGTCAGCAGCAGCGGCCAGTCCAGCGCGCGGGCCTGGGCACTGACCTTCGCCCCGCCGACCACCGCGTCGCAGGCGATGACGGGCACGCCGTGCGCCAATCCCAGCACCAGCCCGTGCAGCCGCATGCTGAGCACCGCGTCGGCCCGCCGGATCAGCGCCTCGACCTGGGAGGGAAAGCGGTCGTAGGGCTTGGCGTAGAGGTCCATGTCCAGCTCGAACCAGGGCAGCGCCCGGACACCCAGCCACTCCTCGAGCACCGCGCGGACCCGCTCGGCCCGGCTGCGGGTTCCGTACTCCTCCTGCGGCGGGGCGAAGGCCACCGCGAGCACCGGGACGTCGGGCGTCGTCGTCGCCACGGCGAAGTCGGGACGGGCGACCCCGGGGGCATCGCGCTCCCACACCTGGTGGAACAGCGACCGGGCGCTCTCGTCGACGACCGAGACGTTCAACGCCCAGCGCTGGGCGCCGGCGAAGGTCGTCGCCAGCTCGCGCACCACCGGGATGTCGAACAGCGGACCGCTGACGAACAGCAGGTGGGTGTACTCCGCCGGGTCCAGGTCACGCCAGTTCGGGCCGCGCTGGAAGTACGGGGCCCAGGCGACCGCGTGGCCCACGCCCAGCTCGCGGAGCCAGCCGACCACCACATCGGCGCCGAGCTCGTCCCCGACCGTCGCGACGAACTCGTCGAAGCTGAACCACCCGGCGACCAGGACCCGCATGGCCCCAGCCTGTCAGCCGGGCCGGTGCCCGCCGGAGGGGGGTGCACGGCGGCGGGAACGTCACCGGACGCCGATGAGTTGAGGCAGGCGACCGCCGGCACGCAGGCGCCCGGCAGTGAGCCGCAGGAGGACGTCGTGAGCAGCACCGGCAGCACCCCGGACCCGTCGGCTCTGGCCGCGACCCGTGCCCGCATCCGGGACGCGCACCTGCGCCCGGCCGCCGAGCGGCCGGCCTCCACCGCCCGCGGCCTGCACCACACCGCGCTGATCAGCAGCGACGTCGAGGCGACCATCCGGTTCTACCAGGACGTGCTGGGCTTTCCGCTGACCGAGCTGATCGAGAACCGGGACTACGCCGGCTCCTCGCACTTCTTCTTCGACATCGGCAACGGCAACCTGCTGGCCTTCTTCGACTTCCCCGGGCTGGACGTCGGCCCCTACGCGGAGGTGCTCGGCGGCCTGCACCACGTGGCGATCAGCGTGGAACCGCAACGGTGGGAGGCCCTGGTGGCCCGGCTGACCGAGGCCGGCATCGAGCACGTGGTGCACAGCGGCGTCTCGGTGTACTTCCGCGACCCCGACGGTGCGCGGATCGAGCTGATCGCCGACCCGCTGGGCGAGATGTACGGCGAGCACGTCCTCTGAGGGCGGCAACCCGGAAGCCGCCCGATCAGGGCTCCCGGGCGGCGACCAGGTCCTGGTACTCCGGGTGCCGCTCGATCCAGCCCCGCACGAACGAGCACTCCGGGACGACGGTGTGCCCGGCGCCGCGGACGTCGTCCAGCGCGCTGCGCACCAGCCGGCTGCCCAGCCCGGAGTACTCGGAGCTGTCCTCGACCTCGGTGTGCGTGAAGACCACCTGGTTCCCGCGCCGCTCGTAGGCGGCCACGCCGAGCAGGCGGTCGCCGTCCCGGATCTCGTAGCGGCTGGCGTCGGGCGCGTCGGTGACGGTCGGTTCCATGGCCGCTCGAACGCCACGCACCCGGCCGGCTGTTCCCCGCCGTCCGGTCAGGAGATCCGGCGGGCCGCGGGCCCCGAGGACACCGGGAGGGTGGCCGGGGTGGTGAGCCCGCGTTCCCGGCAGGCGGCCACCACGGCGTCCTGCACCGCGGGCACCGCGGCGTCCGGCACGAGTGCGATCGCGGAGCCGCCGAAACCGCCGCCGGTCATCCGGGCCCCGAGCGCACCGGCGGCGGTGGCGGCGGCCACCACGGTGTCCAGCTCGACCGCGGACACCTCGTAGTCGTCGCGCAGCGAGGCGTGCGAGGCGTCCAGCAGCGGGCCGCACTCGGCGACCCGCCCGGCCCGCACGAGCGCCACGAACTCGTCGACCCGCTGCACCTCGGTCACCACGTGCCGGGCCCGGGCCCGCAGCCGGGGGTCGGTCAGCCGCTCGACGTCGGCCGGCCCGGCCGCGGCGAG
>JAICZD010000169.1 GCA_025933855.1 Modestobacter sp.
CAGGTCGATACCGGCGAGACCCAGCCGGGCGAAGGCACCGAGGTCGGTGAGGACGCCGTCGAGCGGGAGCTGGTCCATCTTGAAGTCGCCGGTGTGCACCAGCGTCCCCGCGGGGGTGTGCACCGCGACCGCGAGGGCGTCGGGGATGGAGTGGTTCACGCAGACGAACTCCGCGTGGAACGGGCCGGCCAGGTGGTCGTCGCCGGCCGCGACCTCCACCGTCACCGGGTCGATCCGGTGCTCCCGCAGCTTGGCCCGGACCAGCGCCAGGGTGAACCGGGAGCCGACCAGCGGGATGTCCGGGCGCAACCGCAGCAGGTAGGGCACCGCGCCGATGTGGTCCTCGTGCCCGTGGGTCAGGACGACGGCCGCGATGTCGGCCAGGCGGTGCTCGATGACCCCGAAGTCGGGCAGGATCAGGTCGACGCCGGGTTGCTCGGCCTCCGGGAACAGCACACCGCAGTCGATGACCAGCAGTTGCCCGTCGAACTCGAGCACGGCCATGTTGCGGCCGATCTCACCCAACCCGCCCAGCGCCATCACCCGCAGGCCGCCCGCCGGCAGCGGCGGGGGCGCCTGCAGGTCCAGGTGCGGTTGGGACGAGGAGTTGATCGGGGTCGCGGTGGACCGCACCGCGCTCGCGGCGCCGGTCACAGGCTGACGCCTCCGGCGGCGAGGTCGCTGCGCAGCTGGGCGATCTGCTCGGCGGTGGCGTCCACCAGCGGCGGGCGGACCGGCCCGGACGGCAGCCCCAGCTCGCGCAGCGCGGCCTTGACCATGATCGTGCCCTGGGTGCGGAAGATGCCGGTGTACACCGGGAGCAGCGCCTGGTTCACCGCCCGCGCCTTGTCCAGGTTCCCGGACTCGACCGCGGCGATCAGCTCGGCCAGCCGCGGGCCGACGAGGTGCCCGACGACGCTGACCACCCCGACCGCACCGACGGCCAGCAGCGGCAGGTTCAGCAGGTCCTCGCCGCTGTAGTAGGCCAGGTCGGTGCGGGCCTTCGTCCACATGACCGCGCCGAGGTCACCCTTGGCGTCCTTGACCGCGACGATGTTCGGGTGCTCCGCGGCGCGGACCAGCGTCTCCACCTCGATCGGGACGACCGAGCGGGGCGGGATGTCGTAGAGCATCACCGGCAGCTCGGTGGCGTCGGCCACCGCGGTGAAGTGCCGCAGCAGCCCGGCCTGCGGCGGCTTGTTGTAGTAGGGGGTGACCACCAGCAGCCCGTGCACGCCGAGCCGGGCCGCGGACCGCGCCTTGTCGATCGAGTGGGCGGTGTCGTTGGTGCCCACCCCGGCGATGACCGTCGCCCGGTCGCCGACCGCGTCGAGCACCGCCTCCAGGACGGCGTGCTGCTCCCCGTCGCCGATGGTGGGCGACTCCCCCGTCGTCCCGAACACGACCAGACCGTCGTGGGACTGCCGGTCGACCAGGTGCGCCGCCAGCTCCTGCGCCCCGGCGAGGTCGATGCTGCCGTCCTCGGCCAGCGGGGTGACCATGGCGGTGAGCACGCGCCCGAACGGCCGTGCGGGGTCGGACGTCATGCCGGTGAATCTACCCAGGACCCCGACGCCCGGCCGCCCTGCCGGGACCCGCCGCGAGCCCGCGAGTGGCGGGGGCAGGGTGGTCCTTCTTCAGCCCTCGGTGACGTAGGGGCTGGCGGCCACCTCGGTGCCGTCGGCCAGTTCGCTGACCCGGAAGTCGCCGAAGACGTTGCCGGCCACCCGCTGCAGCTCCCGCAGGCAGGCGATCGCCAGCTCGCGGATCTCCACGTCGGCGTGCTCGCTGGCCCGCATCGCGATGAAGTGCCGCCACGCCCGGTAGTTGCCGGTCACCACGATCCGCGTCTCGGTGGCGTTCGGCAGCACCGCCCGGGCGGCCTGCCGGGCCTGCTTGCGGCGCAGGGTGGCGTTCGGGACGTCGGCGAACCGCTTCTCCAGGCCCTCGAGCAGGTCGGTGTAGGCGGCGAGCGCGGCGTCGGCGGCGGCCAGGAACTTCTCGTGCAGCACGTCGTCCTCGGCGATGACCGCCGGCTCCACGAACGCCGCGTCCCGCTCGGGCACGTAGCGCTGGGACAGCTGGCTGTAGGAGAAGTGCCGGTGCCGGATCAGCTCGTGGGTCAGCGACCGGGAGATCCCGGACAGGTACATGCTCACGGTGCCGTGCTCGAGCACCGAGAGGTGACCGACCTCGAGGATGTGGCGGAGGTAGCCCTCGTTGGTGGCGGTGGCCGGGTTCGGCTTGGTCCAGGACTGGTAGCAGGCCCGGCCGGCGAACTCCGCCAGCGCCTGCCCGCCGTCGACGTCGGTCTCCCACGGCACGTCCGCCGGCGGGGTGAACTGCGTCTGGGCGATGACCTGGACCTGCAACGGGGCGATGGCTGGCACGGCGTCGAGGGTACGCAAGCCCGGCCGGCCGCCGGATCGTCGGCGCCCGGAGCCGCGTCGGAGTCGCCCCACCCGCCCCACCCGTCATGCTCGGTGCGTGGATGTCCTCGGCACAGCGCTGCCGGTGCTCGGCGCCGTCCTCGGCGGTCTGCTCCTGCTCTGGCTCGGCCTGCTCGGCCTGCTGTGGTGGCGGCGGCCCGACGAGCTGACGGTGCGGGACGCGCTGCGGCTGCTGCCCGACGTGCTGCGGCTGGTGCGCCGGCTGGCCGCCGATCCGGCGGTGCCACGCGGTGTGCGGCTGCGGCTGTGGCTGCTGCTGGGCTACCTGGTGACGCCGATCGACCTGGTCCCCGACGTCCTGCCCGTGGTCGGGTACGCCGACGACGCTGTGCTGGTGGCCTGGGTGCTCCGTTCGGTCGTCCGCCGGGCCGGCAGCACGGCGCTGGACCGGCACTGGCCCGGGACGGCGGCCGGGCTGACCGTCGTCCGGCGGCTCGCCGGGCTCGAGGGACCACCGGTCGAGGACGGCCTGACACCATCGTGACGCTGGACATGACGTCGCGATGGTGTCACACTGACGTCATGGACAGCTGGGGATACGGCGGGCTCGACGCCGACTCGTGGCGGGAATGACGTCACCATGGCGTCCATGGACCTGAGCGACTACGTCGACGCGCTGCGCGCGCACCTGACCACGGCGGCGGCAGCCGGTACCGAGCAGACGCGGGAGACGGCCCGGCTGCTCTCGGACACACTGGAGCCGGCCGTGCGGCTGGCCATCACCGACGCGCTGTCGGCGATGGCCGCCGAGGTGACGTCGGCCTGGGACGGCGGAATGGTCGACATCCGGCTGCGCGGCCGCGACCCCGAGGTCGTGGTGGTGCCCGACGCCGAGCACGCTGCGCCCTCCGCTGCGGAGGAGCCGGCGCCAGGCGAGGACGACGCCACGGCCAGGATCAGCCTGCGCCTGCCGGATTCGCTGAAGACGCGCGCCGAGGACGCCGCCGCCGCCGCGGGCCTCTCCCTCAACGCCTGGCTGGTGCGTGCCGTCGCGGGCGCACTGCGTCAGCCCACCGACCCGTCCCGCCCCGGACGCGGCCCCCGCCGGTACTCAGGCTTCGCCCGGAGCTGACCGCCGCCTCGGGTGCAACCGCACCCGGCCCGGCCGTCCCGCAGCACCCACTGGAGGACCCTCGTGACCGTCCGCACCCACCGCTTTCCTCTCTCCGACACCGTGCGGAACCTCGACCTGCGCAATCCCGCCGGGTCGGTCACCGTCCTGGCCGACGAGGCCGCCGACGAACTGGTGGTCCGGGTCGAGCCACTCGACCCCGCCGCCGAGCAGCTGGCCGACCGGCTGGACCTGGTCGTCACCCCGTCCCGGCTGCGGTTCTCCGTGCCGGAGCGCCGGCTGCTGCGCACCCCGTCGTTCGCCATCGAGGTCCGCACGCCGGCCGGCGCAGCGGTGCGGGCGGCCTCGGGCTCGGGGGACGTCGAGCTCCGTGGCCGGCTGGGCGACGCGGAGCTCACCAGCGCCAGCGGGGACGTCGCGGTGGAGCACTGCGCCGAGCTGCAGCTGCGGTCCGCGAGCGGGGATGCGCGGGTCGGCCGGGTGGAGGGGCCGGCCACCGTGGCCACCGCCTCGGGGGACGTCCGGCTGGACTACGCAGGTGGACGGGTGCAGGTCCGCAGCGCCTCCGGCGACGTCCGGCTGGGTGAGGCGGCCGGCGACGCCTCGGTGACCAGCGCCTCCGGGAACCTGCAGATCGACCGCGCCCGCCGGGGGAGGATGCAGCTCAAGACGGTGTCCGGCGATGCGGTCGTGACCGTCGAGCCGGGGTTGCGGGTCTGGCTGGACGTGCGCAGCATCTCCGGCCGGCTGCACTCCGACCTGGACGACGACACCGACGCCCCGGCAGGTGGGCCGGCCGACCTGTCGATCGTGCTGCAGTCGGTGTCCGGAGACCTGCGGGTAGGGCGCGCGGCTCCCCGGCCCGCGACGCCGTCCGCGGCCGCAGATGCCCCTCCGGCGGCTTCGTCCGCACCTCCGGCAGCGCCGGACTGACCGCGCCGGCGGCCGTGTGCCGGTCTGCGGTCGACGGGCACCGGGCGGACCGGCACCGGCGAGCTCACGGCCGGTGCCGGAGCAGGGCGGCGGCCAGGTCACCGGCCAGATCGCCGCGCTCGGCGACGGTGACCTCGTCCAGGTCCAGCCAGCCGGCTATCAGCCGCAGCTCGTCGGCCAGCTGCGCGCTGACCGCGGCGAGGTCCACGCCCGGCTCGGCGTACGCGGCCTGGACCCGCAGCACCCCGCGCTGCCGGTCGGCCTTGAGATCGGCCCGGGCGACCAGGGCGTCGTCCAGCAGGAAGGGCAGCACGTAGTAGCCGTGCACCCGCTTCGCGGCCGGCGTGTAGATCTCGATGCGATAGCGGAAACCGAAGATCCGCTCCACCCGTGGCCGCTCCCAGACCAGCGAGTCGAACGGCGTGAGCAGCGCCCGCGCGCGGATCCACCGGGGCCGGCGCGCCTGCGCGTCCAGCCAGGCCGGACGCTCCCAGCCGGCGACCTCGACCTGCGTCAGCTCGCCGGCCTCCACCAGCTCCCCGAGCGCGGTGCGGGTATCGGCGCCGCCCAGCCGGAAGTAGTCGGCGATGTCCCGCTCGGTGCCCACCCCCAGCGCGCGGGCGGCGGTGCGCACCAGCTCGCGGATCGCATCGGCCCGATCGGGCGTGGGCGCCTGCAGCACCGCCCTGGGCAGCACGCGTTCGGTGAGGTCGTACACCCGCTCGAACCCCGCCGTCCGCCCCCGGGTGGTCAGCACCCCGGTGAAGAACAGGTACTCCAACGCCACCTTTCCGGCGTGCCAGTTCCACATCGTTCCGGGGCGGTCCGGTCGCGCCTCGGCCAGCTCGCTGGCCTTCAGCGGGCCGCCCTCACGCACCCGGTCGAGGATCTCGGCGACGTAGCCGGGCCGTTCCCGCTGCAGCCGGATCATCGAGCCCCAGGCATGCTGCTCGGCGGCGGCCATCTTCCACCGGAGGAACGGGTGCAGTCGCAGCGGCAGCAGGGATGCCTCGTGCGCCCAGTACTCGAACAGGTCGTGCCGCCGTCCCGCGAGCCGGTCGAGCTCGGCGCGGGGATAGGCGCCCAGCCGGCTGAACGCGGGGAGGTAGTGCGACCGGGACAGCACGTTGACCGAGTCGATCTGCACGACCGCCAGCCGGTCGACGGTGCGCGTCAGCTGCCGGACGCCCACCGCGCCGGTCGGGCGCGGCTCGGCGAACCCCTGGGCCGCCAGGGCGATGCGGCGGGCCAGTGCCGCCGGCAGCCGCTCGGCAGGTGTCTCCACGACCCGGGATCCTGCCGTGCGGGTACGACACCTGCTGCGCGGCGGGCCCGCTCACCGCGACGCCTAGGCTGCCCGCGTGGACCTGTCCCCGCGCCGCGGACCCAGCGGGCGCGCCGAGGCGTCCGTCCGCCCGGCGGTTCCCGGCGACGCCGAGGAGATCGCCCGGGTGCAGGTCGTGACGTGGCGGACCGCGTACCGGTCGCTGCTGCCGGCGCAGGTCCTCGACGACTGGGACGGCGATGCGGCGGCGTCCGCCTGGCGCGCCGCCGTCACCTCACCCCCGACGCCGGGGCACGGCGTGCTGGTCGCCGAGGAGGGTGGCAGCCTCGTGGGCTTCACGGCCTACGGCCCCGCAGAAGTGGCAGCGGGCGGGTCCCCGTCCGCGGACGGTCCGACCGCCGAGCTGGCTGCGCTCCTGGTGGAACCACGCTGGGGACGCCGCGGGCACGGCAGCCGGTTGCTCGCGGCGGTCGCCGACCTGGTCCGAGCCGAGGGCGTGGCCCGGCTGCAGATCTGGTTGCCGGAGGCCGACCGGGTCACCGCCGCCTTCCTGGAGAGCGCCGGCTGGGGGCGCGACGGCTGGGCCCGTGCGCTGGACACCGGCAGCACGACCATCCGCGAGGTCCGCTGGCACACGCTGCTGACCGGGGACCCCGACGACCCCGAGCAGGGGCGGCAGTGAGGTTCGAGGGCTTTCCGGACGAGGGGCTGATCTTCTACGAGGGGCTGGAGGCCGACAACAGCCGCACCTACTGGACCGAGCACCGCGCCGCGTACGACGCCGCCGTCCGCGTACCGCTGCAGGCGCTGGTCGACGAGCTGGCCCCGGAGTTCGGCCTTCCCAAGGTCTTCCGGCCGTACCGGGACGTGCGGTTCAGCAACGACAAGACGCCGTACAAGACGCACCAGGGCGCGGTGCTGACCCCGGACGGCGCCGGCGCGGGTTCGGTCTACGTCCAGCTGTCGGCGGACGGGCTCCGCGTGTCCGGTGGCTGCTGGCGGCTGCAGCCCGATCAGGTGGAGCGGTACCGCCGCGCCGTCGCCGATGACGTGCAGGGCCCGCGGCTGACCGGCGAGATCGACCGCCTGCGCTCGGCGGGCTGGGAGATCGGCGGCGATCGGCTGGTCCGGGCGCCGCGCGGATGGCCGGCGGACTCCGAACGGATCGACCTGTTGCGGCACAAATCGCTGCACGCGTCCCGCGGCTGGGAGCCGGCCGACTGGCTGCACCAGCGAATCGCTCTGGACCGGGTGCGTGATGCCTGGCGGGAGCTGGCGGCGCTCAACCGCTGGCTCGCCGACAACGTCGGCGCGTCGAACGCGCCTGCCGACCGCCGCCGCTGACGACCCTGGGATTCCTGCGGCTTCGCCCGAGCGGTGCATCGTGGCGGGGCATGCGAAACGGGGCCACAGCGTGTGCTGTGGCCCCGAGTCGGAATGGTTGTCCGGCGGTGTCCTACTCTCCCACCCGGTCCCCCGGGCAGTACCATCGGCGCTGAAAGGCTTAGCTTC
>JAICZD010000017.1 GCA_025933855.1 Modestobacter sp.
AGCTGCCCGGCCAGCTCGTCCGCGCGCGCCGCGGCCCGGCCGAGCTCGGCGGTCGCCTCCTCGACCCGGGCTCGTACCTCCAGGCCGGAGGGCGCATCGGGCTGCCCACCGCGGGACCAGTCGGCGCCGAGCAGGTCCCCGGCCGCGGTGACCGCACGCACCCGCGGATGCGTCTGCACCAGCGCGCAGGCGGCGGGCAGGTCCGGCACGACCGCCACCCGCTCCAGGGCGCGGGCCAGCGCCGGAGCGAGCTCGGGGGGCGCCTGCACCAGGTCGAGCGCCCAGCGGGCACCGTCGGGCAGCTCCGGCCAGCCGCTCCGGGCGACCGGCGGCAGCCCGCCGGTGACCAGCAGGCCGGCCCGCCCACCGGCGGCGTCGTTGAGATGGGTGAGGGCGGCGGCCGCCGCGGGGACCCCGGCGACGACCACGGCGTCGGCCAGGCCGCCCAGCGCGGCGGCGATCGCGACCTCGCAGCCGGCGGCGACGTCCAGCCGGTCGGCGAGCGGGCCGAGCACCCCGGGCAGCCCGCTGGCCAGCACCGCACCGGCTCCGTCGGCCGGGGTCAGGCCCAGCGCCAGGGCGTCCCGGCGGGCCTGCCAGCCCGCCCGGTCCCGTTCCGCGGCGCGTTCGGCGTCGGCCAGCTCGGTGACCGCCCGGACGGCGGCGGTGTGGGCGGCGACCGCGTCGGCGTGGGCGGTGACCAGGCCCAGGTCCGCGTCGGTGCCCTCCTCCAGCGCGCTGCGCCGGTCGGCGAGGGCCCGGCCGGCGGCCTCGGCCCGATCGGCCGCCTCGGTGGCGGCGGTGGTCAGCCGCTCGATCTCCGCGCGTCCGGCGGCGGCCCGCGACCGGGCGGCGGCGACCTGCCCGGACAGCCGGGCCAGTTGCTCGCGCCGGTCGGCCACCGCGCGGGCCGCGGCGACGAGGGCCCGCTCGGCCTCGGCGAGCGCCTGCTCGACCTCGGCGCGGGCGGCCACCGCCGTGCCCAGCCGGGCCCGCTCGGCGGTGAGGTTGTCGGCCAGCTCCCGCTCGGTGGCCTCGATCCGGTCGGCCTCGGCGTCCAGCGCGTCGGGGTCACGCCCGGCGGCGCCGGCCGGTGCTGCCGCGGTCAGGTGGCGGTGCCGCTCGGCCGCCAGCTGCCCGACGCTGCGGAACCGCTCGGCCAGGGTCGAGAGCCGGTACCAGGCGTCCGAGGCGGCGGCCAGCCGGGGCGCATCCGCGGCCAGCTGGGTCTCCAGGGCCGACTCGCTGGTGGCCGCGGTGGCCAGCGCGGCCTCGACGGTGGCCCGGCGCGCCCGGGCGGCGGTCTCGTCCGCGACGTCCCGGTCCAGCGCGTTCCGCAGCTGCACGAGGTCGTCGGCCAGCAACCGCAGCCGCGCGTCGCGCAGGTCCGCCTGCACGCCGGCCGCCCGCCGGGCGACCTCGGCCTGCCGGCCCAGCGGTTTGAGCTGGCGGCGCAGCTCCGCGGTGAGGTCGCCGAGCCGATCGAGGTTGGCGGTCATCGCGTCCAGCTTGCGGAGCGCCTTCTCCTTGCGCTTGCGGTGCTTGAGGACGCCGGCGGCCTCCTCGATGAAGGCGCGCCGGTCCTCCGGCCGGCCCGACAGCACGGCGTCCAGCTGGCCCTGACCGACGATGACGTGCATCTCCCGGCCGATGCCGGAGTCGCTGAGCAACTCCTGGACGTCGAGCAGCCGGACCTTGTCGCCGTTGAGCTCGTACTCGCTCTCCCCCGAGCGGTACATGCGGCGGGTGATGGACACCTCGGTGTAGGCGATGGGCAGCGCGCCGTCGGTGTTGTCGATCGTGAGCGTCACCTCGGCCCGGCCCAGCGCGGCGCGGCCGGCGGTGCCGGCGAAGATGACGTCCTCCATCTTGCCGCCGCGCAGGCTCTTGGCGCCCTGCTCACCGAGGACCCAGGCGATGGCGTCGACGACGTTGGACTTGCCCGACCCGTTGGGGCCGACGACGGCGGTGATGCCCGGCTCCAGCCGCAGCGTCGTCGCGGACGCGAAGGACTTGAAGCCCTTGAGCGTCAGACTGGACAGGTACAGGACCCCGCCCCCCTCACCGCTGGCAAGCTCGCGGCGAGCCTCCGGACAGGGCCGACGCCTACGGCGTCAAGCGGAGGTGCTGGCGAGTGCGTGCTCGGCGGCCGACTCGTCGGCCATGCTGAGCAGCTCGCGGGCGATGACGGCGTCGCGCTCCTCGCGCAGCACCGTGAGCTGCTCCTCCAGGGAACGCACCTTGGCCCTCAAGGCAGCGTTCTCCTCGGCAGCTCGCAGCTCGTGCGGAGCGACGATCGAACCGAACAGTGCCTTTGCCATCGCTGGGCGGCCTTTCCAAACTGCAGGCGGGGTCCCGTCGCACCGTCGTGAGGCGGTCTGCGCGCGGGGTGGTGTCCACTCAGGGTGACACCCGTCGGGGGCCCGGTCAACGGGACAGGACCGGTTGGCCCGGGTCAGGGGCATGTCATCTTGGTCACCCGACGGTGAACCCGCGCTCCCCGCGGACTTCCTCGACCCGCTGGTGCACCGCGGTCACCCGGCCGGGGGCATCCGGGCCGGACAGCGCCTCGACCAGCGCACGGACGTCTCCGACCGCCCCCTCGGCGACGACCTCGACCCGGCCGTCGGGCAGGTTGGTCGCCGACCCGGACACCCCGCGGGCGGCTGCCTGCGCGGCCACGAACATCCGGTAGCCGACGCCCTGCACCCGGCCGCGCACCTCGACGACGACCCGCAGACGCTCCGTCACGGTGCGCTCCGGCGGCGACGCGGCGGTGGCTGGCAGCGCGGGCAGCTGTAACTGGACCGGTTCATGAACGACTCCCGGACGACGGGCGTGCCGCAGCGCGGGCAGGGCCGGTCCTGCTGGCCGTAGACGGCGAGGAACCGGGAGAAGTAGCCGCTCTGCCCGTTGACGTCGACGTAGAGGGAGTCGAAGGAGGTGCCGCCCTGGGCGAGCGCCTCGCCGAGCACCGCCCGCACACCGTCGAGCAGGTCGGCCACCTGTGCCCGGGTGAGCCGGTCGGTGGGCCGGGAGCCGTGCAGCCGGGCCCGCCACAGCGACTCGTCGGCGTAGATGTTGCCGACGCCGCCGATCAGCGTCTGGTCCAGCAGGGCGCGCTTGACCTCGGTGTGCCGCCGGCGCAGTGCCGCGGTGAAACCTGCCTCGTCGAAGCCGGGGTCCAGCGGGTCGATCGCGATGTGCGCCAGCCGGGCCGGCAGCCCGTCGCCGTCCCCGGGAGCGGTCTCCTCGACGGCCAGCCCGCCGAAGGTCCGCTGGTCGACGAAGCGCAGCTCGCGGCCGCCGTCGGTGAAGCGGAACCGGGCCCGCAGGTGCACCTCGTCCGGTGAGCTGGGCTTCTCCACCAGCAGCTGCCCGCTCATGCCCAGGTGCGCGACCAGGGCGGCACCCACCGGGGCGCCGTCGTCCTCGGCCAGCGGCAGCCAGAGGTACTTGCCGCGGCGGTGCGCGGCGGCCAGCGTGCGCCCGGTCAGCGTGCCGATGAACCCCTCGCGGCCGGTCAGGTGCCGCCGGACGGCGCGCGGGTGGTGCACCTCGACCTCGGCCACGGTCCGCCCGGCGACCCAGCGCTCCAGCCCCCGCCGGACCACCTCGACCTCGGGCAGCTCGGGCACGGCTCAGCCCTCGGCGGACAGCGCGCGCCAGGCGGCCTCGGCGGCCTCCTGCTCGGCGGCCTTCTTGGTGCGGCCGGTGCCGCGGCCGTACGGGATCCCGTCGAACAGCACGACCGCGGTGAAGGTCTTGGCGTGGTCGGGACCGTCGTCCTCCACGACGTAGGTGGGTGCACCGAGCCCCCGGGCGGCGCCGAGCTCCTGCAGGCTGGTCTTCCAGTCCAGCCCGGCGCCGCGGGTGGCCGACTCGGCCAGCAGCGGGTCGAACAGCCGGTGCACCAGACCGGCGGCGGTGTCCAGGCCCAGCCCGAGGTGGACCGCCCCGAGCAGCGCCTCCAGGGCGTCGGCCAGGATCGAGTCCTTCTGCCGGCCGCCGGTGGTCTCCTCGCCCCGGCCGAGCAGCAGCTGCGGCCCGATGCCGCCCTCGCCCAGGGATCGTGCCACCCGGGCGAGCGAGGTCATGTTGACCACCGAGGCCCGCAGCTTCGCCAGCTGCCCCTCGGGCAGGTCGGGGTGGCTGCGGTACAGCTCGTCGGTGACGACCAGCCCGAGCACCGAGTCGCCCAGGAACTCCAGGCGCTCGTTGGTCGGCAGGCCGCCGTGCTCGTAGGCGTAGGACCGGTGGGTCAGCGCCAGGAACAGCAGGTCGCCGGGGAGCTCGACGCCGAGGGCGTTCCGCAGCCAGGCGGTCGCCGTCCGGGCGTGCTCCGGACCCGCGGGGGACGTCCCACCCGGTTCCCCGGCCGGAGGCTGCCCGGCCGGGGGCTCCTCGGGTGTCGTTGCCACGCTGCTCGGAGCTGCTGAGCTCAGACCGGGAGGACCTGGCGGCCGTCGTGCTGACCGCAGGTCGGGCACGCCAGGTGCGGCGGCTTGAGCTCGCGGCACGCCGGGTTGGGACAGGGCGCCAGGGTGGGGGCGGTGGCCTTCCACTGCGACCGGCGGGAGCGGGTGTTGGCGCGCGACATGCGCCGCTTCGGGACGGCCACGGTCAGTTCTCCTCTGGGTTGGTGCGGTCGGACCCCGGTCGGGGCCCTTCCGCGCTGTCTTCCGGTTCGGTGAGGCGGGCGGCGAGCCCGGCCCACCGGGGATCGAGCACCTCGTGCGAGTGGTCGGCCGGCAGGTCGTCGAGACGCTCCCCGCAGTCGACGCACAGGCCGGCGCAGTCCGGGGTGCAGGTGGGGGCCAGCGGCAGGGTCAGGACGACGGCGTCGCGGACCAGCGGTGCGAGGTCCAGGTAGTCGCCGTCGATGCGGCGCACCTCGTCCTCGCCGCTGGTGGCCTCGGTGGTGCTGCCGGCGTAGGCGTAGAGCTCCTGGACGTCGAGCTCCAGGGTGTCCGAGACCGGCTCGAGGCAGCGGGCGCACTGCCCGGTCAGCGGGACGTCGACCTGCCCGGAGACCAGGACGCCCTCCATGACCGACTCCAGCCGCAGCCGCAGCTGCACCGGCGCACCCGCGGGGACACCGATCATCTCGATCCCCCAGCCCGCGGGGGCCGGCACCGTCCTGTTCCACTCGCGCATCGAGCCGGCCCGGCGGCCGAGCTCCCGCAGGTCCAGCTTCCAGGGGTCGGCAGCGGGGCGCCGGGCGTCCGTGGACGTGGCACCAGGGCGGGGCGAGGAGGCAGCAGGCATGTCGGTACTCGTTGTCGGCAGTGGGGGCGGCCGGCGCGGCCCCCGCGGGTGCAGGGGTGGACGGCGACCGGACAGACGCCGAGCCTACCCGATGACCGTCCGCGCGCCGTCCCGGTGCGGAGTGCACCGGGCGGTCAGGGCTGGCGCAGGTTGCTCCGCGCCGCCTCGACCGAACGCACCATGTGGGACAGCGTGTTCCCGAAGTCGGCCAGCCGGGTGTCGACGTAGTCGTCGACCTCGGCCCGCATCCGGGCCACCTCGGCCGCGGTCTGCGCGCCCAGCTCGTCGGACCGGGCGACCGCGCCCCGGTACACCTCGGTCTCGGTGAGCAGCCGGTCGTGCTCCTCCTGACCGGCCGCCACCAGCTCGGCGCGCTGCGCCTCCCCCTCGGCGACCAGCGGGTCGCGCAGCCGCCGCCCCTCGGAGACCAGCCGCGCGGCCTCCGCCTCGGCCCGGGTGAGCAGGTCGTCGGCCTCGGCCTGGGCGGAGGTGATCAGCTCGTCGCGCTGCCGGCGGGCGGTGCCCACCATCTCGTCGCGCTGCCGGCGGGCGGTGCCGATCACCTGCTCGCTCTCGGTCCGGGTGCGCCCGGTGAGCCGCTCGGCCTCGGCCTGCGCCTGCTGCAGGATCTCGGTGCGCTGCTCGACGATCGCGCCGGCCTGCTGCACCTCCTCCGGCAACGACTCACGCAGCTCGTCGAGCAGGTCGAGCAGGTGGTCCCGCGGAACCATGCAGCTGCTCGACATCGGCAGGCTGCGGGCGTTCTCGATCACCGTGCTGAGCTCGTCGACGGTCTCGTACAACCGGTACACGACCTCGGTCACGAACCCTCGCCTCCGGCGCTCCGGCGGGCGGCGACCAGCCGGTCGTTGACCGCCTTGGGCACCAGCGAGGAGACGTCGCCACCGAACGTCGCGATCTGCTTGACCAGGCTGGAGGACAGGTGGCCGACCTGCGGCGCGGTGGGCATGAACAGCGTCTCCACGCCGGCCAGCTCGCGGTTCATCTGCGCCATCTGCAGCTCGTACTCGAAGTCACCGACCGCGCGCAGGCCCTTGACCACGACCGGCACGTCGTGGTCGAGGCAGTAGTCGACGAGCAGTCCCTCGAAGCGGTCGATGGAGACGTTGGGGAGGTCGACCACGGCCTCGCGCAGCAGCGCCATCCGCTCCTCGACCCCGAAGAGCCCGGCCTTGCCCGGGTTGACCAGCACCGCGACGACCAGCTCGTCGTAGAGCGCGGCGGCACGCGTGATGACGTCGACATGGCCGTTGGTGACCGGGTCGAACGAACCGGGACAGACCGCTCGCCTCACGGTGCCCGACCGTACCGGAGCAGCGCCTCGCCGTACCGGCGGTCCCGGACCCCGGTCAGGGGTGTCGGCCAGGCGAAGGGTTCCTCCCGGCTGGATCGTTCGACCACGACCACCGCCCCGGCGGCGAACCACCCGCCGTCGGACAACGCCTGCAGGACGCCGAGCACCTGCGGCACCCCGACGGCGTAGGGCGGATCGGCCAGCACCAGGTCGAAGGCCCCGAACGCCGCCCCAGCCACGACGGAGGGCACCGACCCGGCGACGACCCGCGCTCCGGGGAGCCCGACGGCGGCGACGTTGGCGCGCAGCACGCGCAACGCCTTGGGCCCGTTCTCCACCAGCACCGCCTCGGCCGCGCCGCGGGACAGCGCCTCCAGGCCCAGCGCCCCGGATCCGGCGTAGAGGTCCAGCACCCGGGCGCCGGGCAGGTCCAGCAGCGAGCCGAGGGAGTTGAACAGCCCCTCGCGGGCGCGGTCGCCGGTGGGCCGGACGCCGGACGGCGGCACCGCCAGCCGCCGCCCGCGCGCGGTGCCGGAGATGATCCGCGTCACCCCCCCGGCCTCGTCCCCGGCCCCCTGCAGGGTCCCGCCGCGAGCTTGCGCGTGGTGGGGGGCAGGGGGTCCTTCATGCCTTCTGCAGCCAGTCGGCGCGCTCGTCCATCGCCAGGGCGGCGACCGCGGCGGCCAGCTCCGGGTGGTCGGCCAGGCCCCGGTCGCTCTCGACCAGCGCGGTCGCCTCGGCCCGCGCCTCGCTGATCAGCTGCTCGTCGTCCAGCAGGGACAGCAGCCGGACACCGGACCGCCGGCCGGACTGGGCCGCGCCCAGCACGTCGCCCTCCCGGCGCGTCTCCAGGTCGACCCGGGCGAGCTCGAAGCCGTCGGTGGTCGAGGCGACCGCGGCGAGGCGCTGCCCCGTGGTGGAGCTGCTGCGCGCCTCGGTGACCAGCAGGCACAGCCCGGGGTGCGCTCCTCGGGCCACCCGGCCGCGCAGCTGGTGCAGCTGGCTGACCCCGAAGCGGTCGGCGTCCATCACCACCATCACGGTGGCGTTCGGCACGTCGACACCGACCTCGACGACCGTGGTGGCCACCAGCACGTCGACGTCGCCGGCCGCGAAGGCCCGCATCCGGGCCTCCTTCTCCTCGGCCGGCAGCCGGCCGTGCAGCACCTCGACCCGCAGCGCCGTCAGCGGGCCGGCCCGCAGCGCCTCGGCGATGTCGAGCACGGCCAGCGGCGGGCGGCGGTCGCCGCCCTTCTCCTCCTCCGGCGGCGCGCCGTCGGCGTCGTCCGGGCCGTCGTCGTCCTTGCCGCCGCCGGCACCCTCCTCGTCACCGATCCGCGGGCACACGACGTAGGCCTGCCGGCCGGCGGCGACCTCCTCGCGGACCCGCGCCCACGCCCGGTCCAGCCAGGCGGGCTTCTCCCCGGCCGGCACGACCGAGCTGGAGACGCCACCGCGGCCGGCGGGCAGCTGACGCAGCGTGGAGGTCTCCAGGTCGCCGTAGACGGTCATCGCCACCGTGCGCGGGATGGGCGTCGCGGTCATCACCAGGACGTGCGGCGGCCGGGAGCCCTTGGCGCGGAGCGCGTCGCGCTGCTCGACCCCGAAGCGGTGCTGCTCGTCGACCACGACGAGCCCGAGGTCGGCGAACTCGACCCCTTCCTGCAGCAGCGCGTGGGTACCCACGACGATCCCGGCGCTGCCGTCGGCGACGGCGGCCCGGGCGGCGCGGCGGGCGGCCGCCTTCTGCGAGCCGGTGAGCAGGGTGACCCGGGTACCGGCCGGGTCACCGTCGAGTTCCCCGGCGCGGCCGAGCGGGCCGAGGATGGCGGCCAGGCTGCGGGCGTGCTGGGCGGCGAGCACCTCGGTGGGTGCCAGCAGGGCGGCCTGCCCGCCGGCGTCGACCACCTGGGCCATCGCCCGCAGCGCCACCACCGTCTTGCCCGAGCCGACCTCGCCCTGCAGCAGGCGGTTCATCGGCTGCGCGCGGGCCAGCTCGGCGGCGAGCTCCTCACCGACCTCGCGCTGGCCGTCGGTGAGGGAGAACGGCAGCCGGGCGTCCACGGCGTCCAGCAGCCCACCGCTGCGCCGCGGGCGGGCGACACCGGGCTCCAGGGCTGCGGCCCGGCGGCGGGCGGCCAGGGTGACCTGCAGGACGAGCGCCTCGTCCCACTTGAGCCGCTCGTCGGCCCGCTCGACCTCGGCCATCGACTCGGGCCGGTGCTTGTCGTGCAGCGCCTGCGCCAGCGTGACCAGGCCGTGCCGGCGGCGGACCGGTTCGGGGATCGGGTCGTCGAGCGCGTCGGCCAGGGCCCGCCCGTCGGTCAGCAGCATCTTCACCGACCTCTGCAGGACCCAGCTGGAGACGTCCTTGCTCGCCGGGTAGATGGGCACCAGCGCGCGGGCCCAGTCGTCGTCGTCCCCGGTGATCACGTGGCAGTCGGGGTGGGAGAACTGCAGGTCGCCCTGCCACCTGCTCACGGTGCCGGCGAACAGCCCCCACTCCCCGGTCCGCAGATGGGGGTGCTTGTTGTTGAAGAAGACCAGCCGCATGCTGCCCGCACCGTCGCCGACGGTGACCTCGGTCAGGCTGCCCCGGCGCTGCCGCATCGGGCGGGTGTGCACCGTGCGGACCTTGGCCAGCACGGTGACCCGGTCACCGACCTCCAGGTCGTCGAGCCGGGTCATCTCCCCGCGCCGGGCGTAGCGGCGCGGGTAGTGGCGGAGCAGGTCACGCACGGTGTGCAGGGCGAGCTGGTCGGCCATCGCCTTGGCGGTCTTCGGGCCGAGCACCTTGACCAGCCCGGTGTCCATCGAGATCACCGGCTCACTCCACCCCGATCAGCAGCGGCACCGCCCCGGCACCTCCGGCGTACCGGACCACCTCGACGGTCGGGTGCGCGGCGGCCAGGTGCGCGCCGACGGCGTCGCCGAGACCGGGAGGCGCGCCGGCGCCGTCGTCCCCGACCACCAGGGTGACCAGCTCGCCGCCGGCGGACAGCAGCCGGTCGAGGAGCTCCCGGCCGACCGCGACCGGGTCGCTGCCCAGCACCACGACGTCGCCGTCGGCCGAGCCCAGGACGTCGCCCGCCCGGCAGCGGCCCGCGGAGGTGAGGGCCTCCCCCCCGGCGAGGGTGACCTCGGCCCAGCGGGTGGCCGCCGCCGCCTCGGCCATCGCCACGACGTCGTCGGCGAAGCGCCGGCCGGGGTCGGCGACGGCGAGCGCGGCCAGCCCCTGCACGGCCGAGCGGGTGACCACCACGACCGCGTCCCGGCCGTCCTCCCGGGCCCGGTCGACCGCCCGCGCCGCGGGCGCGGTGAGCCCGGCGTCGTTGGGCAGCACGACGACCTGCTCGGCGCCGGTGCCGAGCACGGCGGCCAGCACCGCCTGCTCCACGGGCGCGCCGGGCAGGTCGGGCTCGCCGGCCGCGACCGGAACGACGGGCACACCCTCGGCGGCGAACAGCTCGGCCACGCCGGCCGAACCGGCCAGCGCCACCACCGCGCGCGTTGCCGCAGCCGGGGCCGGCGGGCACTGCGGAGCCAGTGGCGTCACCGAGATGCGGTGCGGCCGGCCGGCCTCGATCCCGGCCTCCAGCGCCGCACCGACGTCGCTGACGTGCACGTGCACGTTCCACTCGGGACCGCAGGGGGTGTCGACCCCGACCACCACCAGGCAGTCGCCGAGCTCGGCCAGCCGGGCCTGGAGCCGGACCACGGCGCCGGGGGACGCGTCGGCGAGCAGGAACTGCACCTCGCTGCCTGGGCCGGCGGCCGGCTGGTGCACTGCGGGCAGGGCGTGCCGCCGTCCCGGCCGGACCGGGCCGGCCGGCAGCGGGGAGCGGGCCGGCTGCTCGCCGGTGACGGTGGCCACGAGGGCATCCAGGACGACGCACCACCCGGCGCCGCCGGCGTCGACCACACCGGCCTCGCGCAGCACGGCCAGCTGACCGGGCGTGGCCTGCAGCGCCGCCCGCGCACCCTCGGCCGCGGCCCGGACGACGTCGGCCAGCGCGCACCGGCCGGCGTCCACCGCGGCTCCGGCGGCCTCGGCACCGGCCCGCGCCACGGTGAGGAACGTGCCCTCCTCCGGATCGGCGACCGCGGTGTAGGCGCTGCGGGCGGCGCCGGAGAGCGCGGCCGCCAGCGCTGCGCCGTCGGCCGCGGGAACGGCGGCCAGCCCGTCGGCCAGGCCACGCAGCAGCTGCGCCAGGATCGCGCCCGAGTTGCCCCGCGCGCCGAGAACCGCCCCGCGGGCGAGCACCGTCCACGGCGACTCCGCGGAGGCGCTGCCCCGCTCGGTCAGCGCGGCATGCCCGGCCTCGGCGGTGAGCAGGAGGTTGGTGCCGGTGTCGCCGTCGGGCACCGGGAAGACGTTGAGCTCGTCCAGGCCTTCCCGGGCACGGGACAGCGCGTCGACGACGGCGTGGCTCCACCGGCCGACGGCGGCCTCGTCCAGCGCCTGCAGCACGTGCCGGAGGGTACCTGCGAGGACCGACCGGACCGGTCCGGCGCGGTCCGGCCCGGTCCGGGGCGGTGCTGGGGACAGGCGGCCCGGCATGTGCGGCGGTCACCGGCTACAGTGGTCGGAGCCTGACGCGGGTGCATGGCTGCGCTCCGCCGTCCGTACCGACTCGAACCGCCTTCTGAACCAACCTCCTGGGAGTGATCGACCGTGGCTGCCGTGTGCGATGTCTGTGGCAAGGGGCCCGGTTTCGGTATGTCGGTGTCGCACTCGCACCGTCGCACGAAGCGCCGTTGGAACCCGAACATCCAGTCCGTGCGGGCCGCCCTCGCCGGCGGCGGCCGCCAGCGGATCAACGCCTGCACCTCCTGCATCCGGGCCGGCAAGGTCGTCCGGGGCTGAAACACCCCGTCCTCCGGGGCCGGCTCAGCCGATGCCGCGGGCGCTCGCCGCGGTCACGATCAGGTCCACCACCGTGTCGTGCGGCAGGGCGGTGCTGTCGATCACCAGGTGGTAGTGCCGGGAGTCGGCCGGGTCGCACCGGTAGAAGTGCCGGACGTAGGCCACCCGGGCGGCGTCGGCGGCATCCCGTTCACGCCGGACCTCCCGCTCGGGGCGCCCGAAGTGGGCGACCGCGGCGGCCAGCCGCCGCTCCGGCGGACCGTCGAGCCGCACGTGCAGGACGTCGTCCCGGCCGGTGAGGACCAGCGCCGCCGCGCGGCCCAGCACGACGCCTCCGGGACCGTCCGCGATCTCGGCGAGTACCCGTTCGGTCTGCTCCTGGTAGGCCCGCTCGTCGGGCAGCGAGGAGCTGGGCAGCACCCCGCCGACCGGATCGGGCATCGAGCCCAACGAGCTGATCAGCCGCCAGAGGCCGCGGGCGATCGTCTCGTCGTTGGCCTCGGCCTCGGCGACCGGCACGCCGAGCCGACCGGCGACCTGCACCGGGATGGCCCGGTCGTGGAAGGCCAGACCGAGCCGGGCGGCGACCGCCGGCGCGATCTCGGCCCCGCCGGCGCCGAACGACGCCGAAACCGTCACGACGCCCATTCGCCGTCCTCCTCCTCGACCAGCTCGGCCAGCTCCCTGCCGAGGAACACCGCTCCAGACGACCGGGCGTAGACGCCGAACCCGGGCACCGGTGTGTACCCCGCCCGCGCGTACAACGCCAGTGCCTCCGGCTGGCGGCCTCCCGTGTTGAGCACCATCCGGCGGTGACCGGCCCGGGCTGCGGACTCCTCCAGGGCGTGGAGCAGGCGCCGGGCGAGCCCGCGGCGGCGGTGGGCCGGCTCGACGTATATCCGCTTCAGCTCGACCAGCGAGACGGCGACCGGGTCGCCGTAGCCCACCGCCCGGATCCGCGGGCTGCCCGTCCGGTCGGCTGGATCAGGTGAAGTGGACATGACCGGCCCCCTCGGCACCCAGGTCCGCCACCACCTGCGCGGCCGGAACTCCGTCGACCTGCACCCCGGCGGCACCGGCCGTGACCTTCCCGACCGCGGTGAAGGCCGGTGGCAGCGCGCTGCCGGGCGGGAAGGTGGCGACCAGCGCGTGGTCCTCGCCGCCGGTGAGGACCCAGGCCAGCGGATCCCCACCGAGGGCGGCGGCGACCTGCTGCAGCGGCCCGGGAGCTGCCAGGAAGGCGCCCGCCAGGGCACCGCCGTCCAGGTCCAGGAGCACACCGCTGTCGGCGGCCAGGTGCCCGGCGTCGGCCAGCAACCCGTCGCTGGTGTCGCACATCGCGGTCGCGCCGGCGTCGGCCGCGGCAGGGCCGGCGGCGTAGGGCGGGCTGGGCCGGCGATGCGCGCCGACCGCGGCGACCGGGCTGGTGAAGCCCCGGCGCAGCACCGCGAGCCCGCAGGCCGACCAGCCCAGCCGGCCGGCGATCGCCACCACGTCGCCGGGCCGGGCGCCGCTCCGGGTCACCGGCGCCCGGCCGCCGAGGTCGCCGAGGGCGGTCACCGACAGGACGACGGCCGTCGAGTCCGGTGCACTGGCCACGGTGTCCCCGCCGACGACCGCGGCACCGAACGGCGCGCACTCGGCCGCCATGCCGTCGGCGACCTCCTCCAGCCAGCTCGCCGACGTGCCCGCGGGGCAGGCCAGGCCGACCAGCAGGGCGGTGGGAACCGCACCCATGGCGGCGATGTCGGCCAGGTTGGCGGCGGCCGCCTTGTGCCCGATGTCGACGCCGGAGGACCAGTCGCGCCGGAAGTGCCGGCCCTCCACGAGGACGTCGGTGCAGGCGACCACCCGGCCGTCGGGGGCCCGCAGCACGGCCGCGTCGTCCCCCGGGCCCACCTCGGCGAGCGCCGCGGAACCGGAGCGCGCCAGGATCCGGGCGATGACGCCGAACTCCCCGACGGCGCCGACGCTGTCGGCTGTGTCGGCCGTCGCGGGACGAGGTCGGGGCCGGGTCACCGGTCGCCCCGCGGTGCTGCGGTACGTTGCCGGTCGGCCCGCCTCTCGGCGGGCCGGTCGTGCCCCCAGCCGTCGCCTGATCGGTGACGCCCGAGGAAGGTCAGCCCGTGGTCCACGCCTACATCCTCATCCAGACCGAAGTCGGCAAAGCAGCCGCGGTCGCCGCGGCCATCGCAGAGATCGCAGGGGTCACCAAGTCCGAGGACGTCACCGGCCCCTACGACGTCATCGTCAGCGCCGAGGCCAACACCATCGACGAGCTCGGCCGGCTGGTCGTGGCGCGGGTGCAGTCGGTCGACGGGATCACCCGGACGCTGACCTGCCCGGTCGTCAACATCTGACGCCCTGAGCACGACTCCTCCGCCCGGCGATCCCGGGCCGTCCTCTCCGCCGCCGGCACCGCCCCGACCGGGCGGCGACCCGGTGATGCGCCGCGCCGCGGTGCTGGCCGCCGCCGTCGTGGTGCCGGTGGTGGTCGCCCTGGTCGTGCTGGTGAACGTGATGGGCCGTGGCAGCGGGGACGGCGCCGGACCGGTGGCCCAGGTGGAGGGGACCACGCCGGCCCCCCGGGGCAACCTGCCCCCGGTGCAGGTGGACACCCCGGAGGTCACCCCGGCCGCCGACCTGGCCTGCCCGGTCCTGATGGCCCAGCTGCCGGTGGAGCTGGCCGGGGAATCCGCCCGGTTCGTCACCTCCGACAGCCCGTACGCCTACGCCTGGGGCGACCCGCCGACCGTGCTGATCTGCGGCGTCGCCCCCGCCGCCGGGTACGTCGCCGGCGCCTCGACGCTGGTGGTGAGCGGCGTCGAGTGGTTCGTGGACACCAGCGATCCGGACACGGTGGTGTGGACGACGGTGGACCGCAACGTGCCCGTGCAGGTGTCGGTCCCGGCGAGCTCCGACAGCGCTGCTCCCACGGCGCTGAGCCCGATCATCGCCACCGCGCTGCCCTACACCCAGCCGGTGCCCGGCGCCGGTTGATCCCAATCAGGCGGCCTGCCGCCGGACGAAGTTCCGGTGCGCGAGCAGCGCCCAGACGACGTGGCCGAGCTGCATCCGCTCACCGCCGGCCGGCCAGGCCGAGGGCAGCAACCCCGGGGTGCTCGGCAGCAGGGGCGTCAGCACGTCCGCGGCCGTCCCGGCTCCCGCGCCACGCCGCCCCGCCAACGGCAGGACCGTGGCCTCCTCCGGGTGGCGGCCGGTCCGCTCGTCGATGGGGTGCACGCCCGCGAAGGCGGAGTCCGACGAACCCGCGTGCAGTCCGTCGGCGAAGGCGGCGTCCGCGGAGCCCCACACACGTCGGCCGTCGGGAGTCAGTGCCACCAGCCGGCCGGAGCTGCGGCTGAGGATCAGCCCCAGGTCGTGCACGAGGCCGTGGTCGACATCGCACAGCAGCACCATGTTCGACACGTCGGTGCGCCCGCCGAACAGCCAGTGGCGCAGGTGGTGGGCGTGCAGCCGTTCCACCCGGGTCTCGGTGCACCCCGGCCGTGCGCAACCGCCGTCCCGGGCCAGCAGCGCCCGTCGCTGCGCCCTGGTCGCCAGCCGCTTGGCGCGGCCCTGGGCCAGTGGCTCGCCGTTGCGCTCGACGATGACCGTGAGCGCGGCCGTACAGGCCATCCGGCGGACCCGGGCCGGGTGCAGCGCCGGGCCGCCTTCCAGGTGGGCCCGGCCGGCCGCGGCGTCGTCGGCGAGGACGTCCGCGTCCACGTGCACCACCACCTCGCGCCGTGGCGGGTCACCGGCGCGCCGGTCGGCCTCCGCGGCCGCCGATGCGAGCCGGCCCAGCGCCGCACAGCGCCGGGCCGCCATGCGGTCCCGCGGGAACGCGTTCTCCTCCGCGTCCGGATCCGGAGAACCGGCGGCCGGGACGGCGTCGTCGCCGACCGCTGGCGCTGCGGAGCCGGCCCGATCCCGCCGCTTGGCATCGGCCCGTTCCCGGCGGGCATCGCGTTCGGCCAGCGATTCCACGGCGGCCAGCAGGGCCGCGCCCTGCTCCGGGTCCAGCCGGACCCGCAGCGACAGCATCCCGTCGTCCTCCCACGACCACGCGAACGCCCGCCGCTCGGCGACGACCCCGTCCTCGACCGCCTGCGCCCGGCGCCAGGCGCGCACCACCCGCTCCACCTGCGAGGCGGTCGCATGGCGCGCCAGCTCCACCAGCTCGGACTCGGTGCCCGGTTCGGCGACCCGGGTGATCGCCCGGACCTTGGAGTAGGACAACCGCCCCGCCGAGAAGGCGGCCGCCGTGACCGGCAGGACCCCCAGCGCCCGGGCGACGCGGACGTGCTCCCGCGCTGCGCCCGGCGCCATGCCGCACTGCCACGCCAGCCAGTGCGCACACGACTGGATGCCGACCCCGGCCCAGCCGTCACGCCGATCGAACTCGGCCACCGCCCGCAACCAGGCCGCCGTCCCTGCAGCCAGCCGGACTGCCCCGGAGGTGATCTCCCGGGCCAGCTCCGCCAGCGGGCGCAGCTCCGTGCCACCTGCCGCGTCCAGCGCCGTATCGACCGTCACATCTGCCGTCGCACCATCGTCCATGGCGTGACGCTAGGCCGGGGGTACGACGAAACCGCAGGTCCCCGGACCAGAAGGCGGGGCCGCACCCGGTCGGGTGGCGGACGGCGACGTTCCCGCGGGAACGTCGCCGGTGGCGGAGCGCCGCTCAGCTCAGCGGCCGGGGAGCCGCTCCAGCTGCGCCGCCGTGACCGCCTGCACCTCGGCGCGCGCGGCCTGCGGGCTGGTGGAGACGGCGGCGATCGCGACGGTGAAGACTCCGCGCTGGCACCACGCGAACGCCGCCGGTCCGGCCAGCTTTCCCGCCGGATCGGGCTGGTCGACGGTCAGCAGGCGGCACCCGGTGACCAGCCCCGGCGGGGACTCCGCCAGCACCCCGCCGTAGTACTCCTCGTCGTTGCGGGCCAGGTCGTCGGCGTAGGCGCGGGCGCCGTCCGCGCGCTCGAACTGGTCGAGGAAGACGCTGGTCAGCTGGTCGCCGGCCCGCCAGAAGCGCTCCCAGCCCCACCGGTAGCCGTAGTCCTCGAGCACCGCCCGCTGGTGCTCGGCGTCCGGGGCGTACCCGGCGACGTCCTCGATGGTCTTGCGGCCCGCCGGCGGGTCGAGCTCGTCGTCGGGCACCCGCGGCAACCCGGAGGGCACCTCGGTGAGCAGCAGCGCGGCCAGGCCCGCGGTGGCCGACGGCGGCGCGGACGCCACCGGGCTCGCGGGCGCCGTCGGCGCCTGGTCCTCCTCGGAGGACGGCGGGGGCTCGGACGGGGACGAGGAGGAGGACCCCGCGCACCCCGGGACGACCAGCGCCAGGGCCGCCAGGACGGCCCCGGGCAGGCGCCGCCAGGTCATCCCGCGGTCCGGCGGCCGGCGTCCGGCGCTGCCCCGTCGAAGGCGCCGGCCACCAGCCGGTCCACCAGCTCGGGATAGGTGACCCCGGAGGCCGCCCACATCCGCGGGAACATCGAGATCGGGGTGAAGCCCGGCATGGTGTTCACCTCGTTGACCACCAGGCTGTCCGCGCCGGTCCGCGGGTCGGTGCCGAGGAAGAAGTCGACCCGGGCCAGGCCGCGGCAGTCCATGGCCAGGAACGCCCGGCGGGACATCTCCTGCACGGCGGCGGTCTGCGCGGGGGTCAGGTCGGCGGGCACGTCGAACTCGACGGCGTCCTCGAGGTACTTGGCGTCGAAGTCGTACCAGTCGGTGCCGGGGCGCAGCCGGATCTCGGCCGGCAGGCTCGCCTCCGGCAGCCCGCCCCCGGGCCCGGCGAGGACCCCGCACTCGATCTCCCGCCCCGGGACGGCGGCCTCCACGAGAACCTTCGGGTCGACGGCTGCGGCGGTGGCGACGGCCTGCGGGAACTGCGCCCAGTCGGTGACCTTGGTGATGCCGATGCTCGACCCGGCCCGGGACGGCTTGACGAACACCGGCAGGCCCAGCCGCTCCCGCGCCGCGTCGTCCAGCACCCGCGGATCGGCGCACAGCACGCCCGCGGCATCCCGGAGCACCACGTGGTCACCCTGCGGGATGCCGGCCGCGGCCAGCAGCTTCTTGGTGAACTCCTTGTCCATCGACGCGGCGCTGGCGAACACCCCCGAGCCGACGTAGGGCAGGCCGGACATCTCCAGCAGTCCCTGGATGGTGCCGTCCTCGCCGAACGCGCCGTGCAGGACCGGGAAGACGACGTCCACCTCGGTCAGCCGGCCGATCGCCTGGCCGGCCTCCAGCACGGCGAGCCCGCGGCCGGCCGGGTCACCGACCAGGGAGACCGCCGTCCCCTCGGACACCTCCGGCAGCGTGCCCGCGCTGATCGCCAGCCGGCGCGGATCGCCCTCGGTGAGCACCCAGCGACCGCTCCGGGTGATGCCGACGGGCACCACCTCGTAGCGGTCGGGATCCAGCGCGGCCAGCACACTGCCGGCGGAGACGCAGGAGATCGCGTGCTCCGCGCTCCGCCCGCCGAAGACGACAGCGACCCTCAGCTTGCTCGCCCCGCTCATCGCCGCCGACCCTAACCGAGCGCCCGCTGGAGGTCGGCCACCAGATCGGCGGTGTCCTCGATGCCGCAGGAGAAGCGGACGAACCCCTCGGGCACGGCGTCCCCGCCCCACTGCGCCCGCCGGTCGACCGTCGTGTGCAGCCCCCCGAAGCTCGTCGCGGCGAGGAAGAACCGGCTGGTGCGGACCAGCTGCAGCACCGCGTCGATGTCGGCCAGCTCCGCCGAGACGATCCCGTTGGGCCGCAGCATCTGCCGCCGCGCCAGCGGAAAGGAGGGGTCCTCCGCCCGCCACGGCCACCGGACGCCGCGCACCGCCGGATGCCCGGCGAGCAGCTCGGCCACGGCGGCGGCGTTGGCCGCCTGCCGGGCCAGCCGCAGGTCCAGGGTGCCCATCGACCGGTGCCCCAGCCAGGCCTCGAACGGGCCGGGCGCGTTGCCGGTGGTCTTGCGCCACGCGGCGATCCGGGCGTGCAGCTCCCGCCCGACGTCGGTGCGCGCGGCGCTGACGTGGCCGAGCAGGACGTCGCTGTGGCCGGTCAGCGCCTTGGTGTCCGCGCCGATGGTCAGGTCGGCGCCCAGGGCCAGCGGGCGCTGCCCGATCGGCGAGGCCGTGGTGTTGTCCACGGCCAGGACGGCGCCGGCGGCCGAGGTGGCGCGGGCGACCGCGGCGATGTCGCAGACGTCGAGCTGCGGGTTGCTCGGCGTCTCCAGCATCACCAGCCGGGCGCCCTCGAGGTCCCCGCGCGCGGCGACGTCCCCGATCTCCAGCGTGGGGACCAGCTCCACCCGCAGGCCGAAGCGCTCCAGCTCGTCGCGGGCCAGCACCCGGGTCGTGTAGTAGCCGTCCGAGGGCAGCACCACCCGGTCGCCGGGGCGGGCGAGGGCGAGCACCGCCGAGCTGATCGCCGCCATCCCGGTGGCGAAGGACAGGCAGTCGCCGCCGTCCAGCTCGCCGACGGCCCGTTCGAACACCCGCAGCGTGGGGTTGTCCGGCCGGGCGTACCCGTCGGCACCGCCGGTGCCCGGCGGCTGGTCGCCGAGGTGGTAGGGGGCGGCGAAGACCGGTGACGGGCGCAGCGGTGCGCCGGGCACGACCGGCTCGTCCCCCGCGTGCACCAGGCGGGTGCCGTCACCCAGCGGCGGGCCGCCGGGGTGGGCAGGGGTCGGTTCGCGAGTGCTCACGCGGGTCCTCGGGGCTCGGGGGTCGGCGACCCGGGGAACTACTCGGGTTTCGCCTCACGGGACATGATCTCCCGCACCATCTGCCCGGCCGACTCCCCCTCGTGGCAGACCCGCACGACGGCCTCGGTGATCGGCATGTACACCCCGTGCGCGCGGGCCAGGTCGAGCACCGGGCGGCAGGTCTTCACGCCCTCGGCGGTCTGCCGGGTGGTCCGCTGCACCTCGGCCACCGACATGCCGCGGCCGATCCGCTCGCCGAACGTGCGGTTCCGGGACAGCGGCGAGGAGCAGGTGGCCACCAGGTCACCGAGTCCGGCCAGCCCGGCGAAGGTGGCCGGCTCGGCGCCCAGGGCCTGGCCCAGCCGCGCGGTCTCGGCGAGGCCCCGGGTGATCAGCGAGGCCCGGGTGTTGTCGCCGAAGCCCATGCCCTCGGTGATGCCGACCGCCAGCGCGATGACGTTCTTCACCGCACCGCCCAGCTCGCAGCCCACCAGGTCGGCGTTGGTGTACGGGCGGAAGTAGGCGGTGTGGCAGGCGGCCTGCAGCGCCTCGGCGCGGTCGGTGTCCACGCAGGCGATGACCGTCGCGGCCGGCTGCTCCTCGGCGATCTCCCGGGCCAGGTTGGGGCCGGACAGCGCGGCCACCCGGTCCGGTCCGGCGCCGGTGACCTCGCGGATGACCTCGCTCATCCGCTTCGTCGTCCCCAGCTCGACGCCCTTCATCAGCGACAGCAGGGTCGCGTCGGGCGGCAGCAGCCGCGCCCAGTCGGCGAGGTTGGCCCGCAGCGTCTGGGACGGAACGGCGAGGACCACCATGTCCGCGCCGTCCAGGGCCTCGGCCGCGTCCAGCGTCGCCCGGACGCCGGCGGGAAGCGGCACGCCGGGGAGGTACTCGGCGTTCTCCCGGGTCCGGGTGATGGCGCTGACCAGCTCGGGACGGCGGGCGTGCAGCATCACCGACCCGCCGGCGTCGGCGAGCACCTTGGCGAACGTGGTGCCCCAGGAGCCGGCACCGAACACCGCGGCGCGGGTCACGCGGCGTCGTCCGGTACGTCCGGCGGCACGTCCCCGGGGACGTCACCGGCGATGTCCCCCGGCAGGTCGCGCTGCGGGCCGGGGTGGAACGCCGCCGGCGGCTGCTCACCGCGCAGCTCACCCAGCTGGGCGCGCACCTGCCGCATGATCCGGTCGGTGACCTCGTGCAGCAGCTCGGCGCTCAGCGGGCGCCCGGCGCGCACCTGGGCGCGCAGCTGGGACAGGTCCACGGGTCCCCCGACCAGGTAGTCCGCCGGCGCGCGGAACCGCAGCCGCAGCTTCTTCGCGTGGTAGTCGTGCACCCGCTGCGGCCCCCACTGGGCGACCGGGACGACCGGCACGTCGGTGGTCAGCGCCAGCCGGGCCACGCCGGTGCGGGCCTGCATCGGCCACCAGTCCGGATCCCGGGTGACCGAGCCCTCGGGGTAGATGACCACGAGCTCGCCGGCGTCCAGCGCATCCTTGGCGGCCTGCACCGAGGAGCTGGCCGAACTCGAGCCGCGGGCCACCGGGATCTGCCCGGCCGCCCGCAGGATGGCGCCCGCGGGGCCGACGAACACCGACTGCTTGGCCAGGAAGTGCGGCACCCGGCCGGCGTCCCAGACCAGCCGCGCGCAGCCCAGCGGGTCGAGGATGGACACGTGGTTGGCCACCACCAGCACGCCGCCGGTGGGCGGGATCCGCTCGGCGTGCCGGTAGCGCAGCTCGAACAGCAGTGACGCCACCGGGTACACGACCAGCACGCACAGCCGCAGCGCCCACGGCAGCGGACGCCGGGTCCGCCGCCGCGGCGGTCGCGGGGCGGCTCCCCCGTCGGCGGCCGCCGGGGCCAGCTCGTGCGACACCTGACACCGCTTCCGGTCCGTGCGGGTGGTGCGGCTCCATGATCGTGCTCGCAGGCGCGGCCGCTCCAGAAGTGGCGCCCGTGTGCTGAGCTTTCCAGGTGCAGCGGTCGTGGTCGGTGGTGGTGCCCGCCAAACGGCTGTCGGTGGCCAAGACCCGGCTCCGGTCGCTGACCGAGGGGCCCGGCGCCGCTCCGCGCGGCCATGCCGAGCTGGTGCTGGCGCTGCTGGCCGACACCGTGGCCGCGGTCACCGCCTGCCCGGTCGTGGGCTCGGTCGTGGTGGTCACCGACGAGCCCGGCGCCGCCGAGGTGGCCCACCGGCTGGGTGCCCGGACGATCGCCGACGAACCCGGCCGTGGGCTCAACGCCGCTCTCCTGCACGGTGCCGGCGCGGCCGGCGGCGGACCGGTGGCCACCGTCTCCTCCGACCTGCCGGCGCTGCGACCCGAGGAGCTCACCGGCGCGCTGACCGAGGC
>JAICZD010000041.1 GCA_025933855.1 Modestobacter sp.
GTGTTCTTGATGTCCTCGGGCAGTTCGTCCCAGGAGGTCGCCTGGGCCTCGGTGGAGCGCACGAAGTACTTGATGTTGTCGAAGTCGATGCCGGACAGGTCCGAGCCCCAGTCGGGCATCGGCTTCCTGCCGAACAGCTTGAGGGCCTTGAGCCGGCGCTCGAGCATCCACTCGGGCTCGCTCTTGCGCGCGGAGATGTCGGTGACGACGGCCTCGCTCAGGCCGCGCGTGGCCGAGGCCCCCGCGACGTCGGCGTCCGCCCAGCCGTACTTGTACCGGCCGAGCGCGTCGATCTGCTCGTCCTGCGTCAGCGGGGTACTGGTCAGCGGCTGCTGGGTGGTGGTCATGCGGGGGTCCTCTCCCGGTCGATCGAGGGGATGGTGCGAGTCGCTGGGGTGCGGCTGGCTCGGTGCTGCCCGGGCGCCGCCCGCTCAGCAGGTACAGGGCGCGCCGGGGTGGCTTTGTTCCCGGCGCGGGTGGTGGTGCCGACGACGTCGGGCCGTCGCACCCCGCCCGGACGGGGGCCCGGGATGTGGGTGGTGCAGATGCCGTCGCCGTGCGCGATCGTGGCCAGCCGCTGCACGTGCGTGCCCACCAGCCGGCCGATCACCGCGGTCTCAGCCTCGCACAGCTGCGGGAACTCGGCCGCCACGTGGGCCACCGGGCAGTGGTGCTGGCACAGCTGGCCGCCGCCGGAGATCGCCGAGGCGGTGGCCGCGTAGCCCTCCGCGGTCAGCGCCTCGGCCAGCGCCTGCGCCCGGTCGACGCCGGCGGTGACCCGGGCGCCGTCCACGGCGGTGGAGCAGCGCTGCTCCAGCCCGGCCAGCTGCTGCTCGGCGACCGCGCGGACGGCGTCGGCGCCGCCCTGCGCCGCGACGAAGCGCAGCGCGGTCAGCGCCAGGTCGTCGTAGGCGTGCGGAAAGGCGGAGCGCCCGGCGTCGGTCAGCGCGAAGCGCCGGGCCGGACGGCCCCGGCCGCGGTGCACCCCCGAGGCGCTCGGGGTGGCACGCTCGGCCACCCGGCCGGCGGCGGCCAGCCCGTCGAGGTGGCGACGCACGGCGGCCGGCGAGATGCCCAGCAGACCGGCCAGCTCGGACGCGGTCTGCGGGCCGTGCTCCAGCAGCAGGGCGCTCACCCGGTCGCGGGTGCGCCCGTCGTCGGCCGGGGCCGAGCTCGGGACGGCGGGAGCCGTGGCGGTTTCCACAACACGATTGTGTGCTTATTCGGTGAGTCCGCAACCCAGGGCGCCCTTACCTGGCTCCCCTCGCGGCGGGTGTCACACCTCCGCGGCGACCGACGGCCCGCCGTGGGGCTGGTCCGCGCCGGCAGCCGGACCTCCGGCGGTCAGTAGCATCGGCTGCGTGCCGGTTCTTCCCGCGCTGGTCCGACCGTCCGTCGTCGCCCGCGTCACGCTGCTCAACCTGGTGGCCAACGGCCTGATCGTGGTCACCGGCGGCGCCGTCCGGCTCACCGGATCCGGGCTCGGCTGCCCCACCTGGCCGCAGTGCACCGACGGCAGCATCACGCCGACCCCGGAGCTGGCCGGGCACGGGCTGATCGAGTTCGGCAACCGGCTGCTCACCTTCGCCCTGGTCGTGGCCGCGGTCGCGACGGTGGCGGCGGTGTTCGCCTCGGTGCGCCGCGACCTGCGCCGGCTGGCGGTGCTGAGCCTGCTGGGCATCCCGGCCCAGGCACTGCTGGGTGGGGTCACGGTGCTCACCGGGCTGAACCCGTGGACCGTCGCGGCGCACTTCCTGCTGTCCATGGCGCTGGTGGCCCTGGCCACGGTGCTGTGGTTGCGGTCCCGGGAGCCGGGCGTCGGCCGGCTGCTGGTCCGCCGTCCGCTGGCCGCGCTCGGGGTGGGCATCGCCGCGACGGTGGCGGCAGTGCTGGTGCTGGGCACGGTGGTCACCGGCAGCGGCCCGCACAGCGGTGACCCGGGCGCCGGGCGCACCGGGTTCGACCCCGAGCTGGTCAGCCAGCTGCACGCCGACGTGGTGTTCCTGCTGGTGGGGCTGACCAGCGCGCTGCTGGTCGGGCTGTACGCCACCGACGCGCCCGGCCGCGCCCGCCGGGCGGCCCGCGACCTGCTGGTGGTCGAGCTGGCGCAGGGCGTCGTCGGCTACCTGCAGTACTTCACCGGCCTGCCCGCGCTGCTGGTGCTGGCGCACATGGCCGGCGCGGTGCTGATCACCGTCTCCGCGGCCCGGCTGGTGTGGGCGGCGCGCGGCCCGGCGTCCGAGCTGCCGGTGGACGGTGACACCGGCGTCCTCCGGACGGCCGGGCACACCGCCGGCCTCCGGACGGCACCGCGGCCAGGAGCCGTCCCCGGGCCGCGATGAGCCGCTGAGGTCCCTCCCCGGAGAGCCTCCGGCGCCCCTCGTCAGGACACGCTCCCGCAGTCGCCGAACGGAATGCGCGCGAGCGGTCCTCGGGGCCGCCCGCCCGCACCCACCTCGCGGTGACGTCGCCGACCCCGCGCTGCAGCCGAGGCCCCGCTGCAGGGTCCCGCCGCGAGCTCGCGAGTGGGGTGGGGGCAGCGGGGTCCTTCGTTCAGAGCAGGACGTCGACCACGATGGCCAGCGAGAGCGCGGCCATGTAGTAGATCGACACGTGGAACAGCCGCATCGGCCGGGTCTCGGCGTCCCGGTGGATGCGCCGCAGCAGCCGGTGCGCCTCGACGAGGAACCAGCCGCCGAGCGCGACCGCCGCGGCGGTGTAGATCCAGCCGATGCCGTAGCCGGCGGCCACCGGCCACAGCAGCAGCGACACCGCCACGGTCGCCCAGGCCCAGGCCACCGACTGGCGTCCGACGCTCACCGCGGAGGTGACCACCGGCAGCATCGGCACCTCCGCGCGGGCGTAGTCGTCGCGGAAGCGCATCGCCAGGGCCCAGAAGTGCGGCATCTGCCAGCAGAAGACGACGCCGAAGAAGACCACGGCCGGCCAGGCCAGCGATCCGGTCACCGCGGCCCAGCCGATGAGCACCGGTGCCGCTCCGGGAACCCCCCCGAACTCGGTGCTGCGGCGGGTGTGCCGCTTGAACACCATCGTGTACAGCACGGAGTAGTAGAAGATCGCGGCCGCGGCGAGGGTGGCGGCCAGCGGCGTCGTGGTCAGCGCGAGCAGCGTGATCGACACCACGGTGAGCACGATCCCGAAGACCAGCGCCGCCCCCGGGGTGAGCGCCCCGGTGGGCAACGGCCGGTTCCGGGTCCGGTGCATCAGCACGTCGATGTCGCGGTCGGCGTAGCAGTTGAAGACGTTCGCCGCCCCGGCGGCCAGCGTGCCGCCGACCAGGGTGGCCAGGACCAGACCGGTGGAGGGCCAGCCGCCGGCAGCCAGCAGCATCGCCGGCAACGTGGTGACCAGCAGCAGCTCGATGATCCGCGGCTTGGTCAGCGCGACGTAGGCGCGCACCGTCGACAGCGTCCGGGCCCGGACCAGGGGACGCTCGGCGATCGCCGTCACCGGATGCCCAGGAGCGCGGCGACGCGCGGGCAGCTGGGCACTCCGGGGTCCTTCTCTGCCGGGGATGGATGCCCACCCACTGTAGCCCGGCGCCGGGTCCGGGAATGGCCGGGCACCACTACGCTTGATCACGTTGATGCTGCGCGCGCAGCGGGTAGGGCTCCCGTCGACGGCGACGGTGCGTTCCACGCCCGCCCGGATTCCCGCCCGCCCCCGGGCGGCCGCGGTGCGCACCGTCGTCCCGCCCGGGGTGGGTGGTTCCCGCGCCCCCGGGCGGCCCGGCCCGACCGACCCCGAGGGAGCACCGACCGCCCCATGACCACGAACAGTGGGACCACGAGCACCGAGTCCGAGGCACCGGCGGAGGCGGCGAGCGACAGTCCGACCGGCTCCCCCCGCCAGCCGCACCCGACGCTGCCCGAGGGCTTCGGCGACCTGGACCGCCGGGCCATCGACACCGTCCGCGTGCTGGCGATGGACGCCGTCCAGAAGGTCGGCAACGGTCACCCCGGCACCGCCATGAGCATGGCGCCGGTGGCCTACCTGCTGTTCCAGAAGTGGCTGCGGCACGACCCCAGCGACCCGAACTGGGTGGCCCGTGACCGGTTCGTGCTGTCCATGGGGCACTCCAGCCTGACGCTGTACATCCAGCTCTACCTGTCCGGCTACGGCCTGGAGCTCGACGACCTGCGCGCGCTGCGCACCTGGGGGTCGCTGACCCCCGGCCACCCGGAGGTCAACCACACCCCTGGCGTCGAGACCACCACCGGTCCGCTCGGCCAGGGCGTCGGCAACGCGGTCGGCATGGCGATGGCCGCCCGGCGCGAGCGTGGCCTGTTCGACCCCGACGCCCCCGAGGGGGAGAGCCTGTTCGACCACACCATCTGGGCCTTCGCCTCCGACGGCGACCTGGAGGAGGGCGTCAGCGGCGAGGCGTCGTCGCTGGCCGGCACCCAGCAGCTGGGCAACCTGGTGCTCGTCTACGACGACAACGAGATCTCCATCGAGGACGACACGAACGTCGCCTTCACCGAGGACGTCGGCAAGCGCTACGAGGCCTACGGCTGGCACGTGCAGTACGTGGACGACGGGGAGGACCTGGCCGCCGTCGACGCCGCGTTCGCCGCCGCCAAGGCCGAGACCACCCGCCCGTCCTTCATCGTGCTCCGGACGATCATCGCCTGGCCGGCACCGAACAAGCAGAACACCGGGGCCGCACACGGCTCCGCACTGGGGGACGACGAGGTCCGGGCCACCAAGGAGATCCTCGGCTTCGACCCGGACGCGACCTTCGACGTCGCCCCCGAGGTGATCGAGCACGCCCGCCGGGTCACCGAGCGGGGCCGGTCGGCCCACGCAGAGTGGCAGCAGGCCTTCGACGCGTGGGCGCAGGACAACCCCGACCGGGCCGCGCTGCTGGACCGGATGCGGACCCGCACCCTGCCCGAGGGCTGGGCCGACGCGCTGCCGGCCTTCCCGGCCGACGCGAAGGGTGTGGCGACCCGCAAGGCCTCCGGTGAGGTGCTGTCTGCGCTGTACCCGGTGCTGCCGGAGCTGTGGGGCGGCTCGGCGGACCTCGCCGAGAGCAACAACACCGCGGTGAAGGGCGAGCCGTCGTTCGTGCCGGCCAACCGGCAGACCAAGATGTGGTCCGGCGGCCCGTACGGGCGCACCCTGCACTTCGGCGTCCGCGAGCACGCCATGGGCGCGATCATGAACGGCATCACCCTGCACGGGGGCACCCGTGTCTACGGCGGCACGTTCCTCACCTTCTCCGACTACATGCGCGGCGCGGTGCGCCTGGCGGCGCTGATGCAGCTGCCGGTCACGTACGTGTGGACGCACGACTCGATCGGCCTCGGCGAGGACGGGCCGACGCACCAGCCGATCGAGCACTTCGCCGCGCTCCGCGCGATCCCGGGCCTGGACTTCGTGCGGCCGGCCGATGCCAACGAGACCGCGGTCGCCTGGCGCACCATCCTGGAGCACAACGACCGGCCGGCCGGCCTGGCGCTCTCGCGGCAGAACCTGCCGGTCTTCGACCGGGAGCAGCTCGCCTCGGCAGAGGGCACCGCCCGCGGCGGGTACGTGCTCGCCGAGGCCTCCACCGGGACGCCGGAGGTGATCCTGCTGGGCACCGGCTCGGAGGTGCAGATCGCCGTCGCCGCCCGCGAGGCGCTCGAGGCGGACGGCGTGCCGACCCGGGTCGTCTCGCTGCCGTGCTGGGAGTGGTTCGCCGAGCAGGACGATGCCTACCGCGACGAGGTGCTGCCGCCCACCGTGCGCGCGCGGGTGAGCGTCGAGGCCGGCGTGCCGATGGGCTGGCGTGACTTCGTCGGCGACTCCGGCCGGATGGTCGCGCTCAACCACTACGGCGCGAGCGCCAGCTACTCGAAGCTGTACGAGGAGTTCGGGCTGACCTCGGAGGCCGTGGTGGCGGCGGCGCGGGAGAGCCTGCAGGCGGCCGGCTCCCCCGGCGTGCCGCCGGCGGGCCCGGGCGTCTCACGCGGCGGGCTGGACCACCCGACCGGGGACCGCTGAAGAAGGACCCCGCTGTCCCCCACCACTCGTTGACGGACCCCGTCCTCCCCACCCTTCGCACGCTCAGGGCGGGACCCGGGACGGGGCCGACGAACTCAAGGAAAGGACCTGTCCGATGACCCAGAACGAGAACCTGGCACAGCTGTCCAAGGCGGGGGTCGCCGTCTGGCTCGACGACCTCTCGCGTGACCGCATCCGCAGCGGCAACCTGCAGTCACTGGTCGACGAGTACAGCGTCGTCGGCGTCACCACGAACCCGACCATCTTCGCCGCGGCGATCAGCGGGTCGGACTCCTACGACGACCAGCTGCACGCCATGGCGGTCCGCAAGGTGAGCGTCGAGGAGGCGCTGCGGACCATCACCGCCGCCGACGTCCGCGACGCCTGCGACCTGCTCGCCCCGGTCGCCGCCCGCACCGGCCGGGACGGTCGCGTCTCGCTGGAGGTCGCTCCCGGGCTGGCGCACGACACCGACGCGACGGCCGCGGAGGCCGCGCACCTGTGGTGGCTGGTCGACCGGCCCAACCTGTTCATCAAGATCCCCGCGACCGAGGCGGGGCTGCCGGCGATCACCACCTCGATCGCCGCCGGGATCAGCGTCAACGTCACCCTGATCTTCAGCCTCGACCGGTACCGGGCGGTCATGGACGCCTACCTGACCGGCATCGAGCAGCGGATCGCCGCCGGAGGCTCCCTCGACGGGATCGAGTCGGTGGCGTCCTTCTTCGTGTCCCGGGTGGACACCGAGATCGACAAGCGCCTCGACGCGGCCGGCGCCGACGCCTCGGTGAAGGGCAAGGCGGGGATCGCCAACGCGCAGCTGGCCTACCAGGCCTACGAGGAGGTGTTCTCCTCCGACCGCTGGAAGGCGCTGGAGACCGAGGGCGCCCGCCCGCAGCGCCCGCTGTGGGCCTCGACCGGCGTCAAGAACCCCGACTACTCCGACACCATGTACATCTCCGAGCTGATCGCCCCGGACACGGTGAACACCATGCCGGAGAAGACCATGAAGGCCTACGCCGACCACGGCCAGCCCGGCGCCGCCGTGCAGTCGTCCTACGCCGACGCGGAGAAGGTCATGCAGTCCGTCGCCGACGCCGGGGTCGACCTCGACGACGTCTTCCGCGTGCTCGAGGACGAGGGCGTGCAGAAGTTCGTCGACGCCTGGGACGAGCTGACCACCTCGGTGAAGGAGCAGCTGGAGGACAAGAGCTGACCTGCGCTCCCCCGGCCGGGCGGTGCGGACCGCCCGGCCGGCACACCACCCGCCCGTCCGGTTCCGCAGCCGGCCGGACGGCGGGCACCCCTGCGAGCCCACGAGGACGGACATGACGACGACCAACCCGCTGCGCGACCCGCGGGACCGGCGGCTGCCCCGCGTGCCGGAGCCCTGTGCCCTGGTCGTGTTCGGCATCACCGGCGACCTGGCCCGCAAGAAGCTGCTGCCGGCCGTCTACGACCTGGCCAACCGCGGCCTGCTGCCGACCAACTTCGCGATGCTCGGCTTCGCCCGGCGGGACTGGGGTGACGTGGAGTTCGCCGAGCTGGCCCGGTCGGCGGCCCGGGAGCACGCCCGCACGCCGTGGCGGGAGGAGGTCTGGGACCGGCTGTCCGGCAGCGTCCGGTTCGTCCAGGGCTCCTTCGACGACGACAACGCCTTCGACCAGCTGGCCGCCAGCCTGGCCGAGCTCGAGGGCAGCCACGGCATCGGCGGCAACGCGGCCTTCTACCTGTCCATCCCGCCGGCGATGTTCCCGACCGTGCTGAAGCAGATGCAGCGCACCGGGATGGCCGACAGCACCCCGGGGCGCTGGCGCCGGGTGGTGGTGGAGAAGCCGTTCGGCACCGACCTGGCCTCCAGCCGTGAGCTGAACGAACTGGTCGACTCGGTCTTCACCGCCGACGACGTCTTCCGGATCGACCACTACCTGGGCAAGGAGACGGTCCAGAACCTGCTGGCGCTGCGCTTCGCCAACACCCTGTTCGAGCCGGTCTGGAACGGCCACCACGTCGACTCGGTGCAGATCACCATGGCCGAGGACGTCGGCATCGGCGGCCGGGCCGGCTTCTACGAGAGGACCGGTGCCGCCCGCGACGTGCTGCAGAACCACCTGCTGCAGCTGCTCGCCCTGACCGCGATGGAGGAACCGGTCGAGTTCTCCGCCGAGGAGATCCGTACCGAGAAGCTCAAGGTGCTGCGGGCGGTGTCGGTGCCCAGGGACAAGGCGACCTTCGCCGTCCGGGGGCAGTACGAGCAGGGCTGGCTGGCCGGCCAGCGGGCCCGTGGCTACCGCCAGGAGGAGGGCGTCAGCCCGGAGTCCACCACCGAGACCTACGCCGCCGTGCGGCTCGGGGTGGAGACCCGCCGCTGGGCCGGTGTGCCCTTCTACCTGCGCACCGGCAAGCGGCTGCCCCGCCGGGTCACCGAGATCGCGCTGGTGTTCAAGCGTGCTCCGCACCTGCCCTTCGCGCCCACCGACACCGAGGAGCTGGGCCACAACCAGCTGGTGATCCGCGTGCAGCCCGACGAGGGCGTGACCCTCAAGTTCGGCTCGAAGGTCCCCGGCAGCGTGATGGAGGTCCGCGACGTCGCGATGGACTTCCTGTACGGCGAGCAGTTCACCGAGGCCAGTCCCGAGGCCTACGAGCGGCTGCTGCTCGACGTGCTGCTCGGCGACGCCACGCTCTTCCCGCGCAACGCCGAGGTGGAGGCCTCCTGGGCGGTCATCGACCCGCTCGAGGAGTTCTGGGCCGGCACGCAGCCGGAGCCGTACCGGGCCGGGGAGTGGGGGCCCCGCGCGGCCGACGACATGCTGGCCGCCGAGGGCCGCCTGTGGCGCCGGCCGTGAGCCGCCGGCCCGCGGACCCCGTCCACCCCTTCCAGCTGGAGGCTTCCTCGTGACGACGCTGTGGGACACCACCGGCTCTGCGGTGGTCAAGGAACTGGCCGCCCAGCGGCACACCGGCGGCGCGGTGATGAGCGGGGTGGCCCTCACCCTGGTCGTCGTCGCCGACGAGGGCCGGGTCGGCGAAGCCGAGGAGGCGGCGAGCGCGGCCGCCGAGGTGCACCCGTGCCGGCTGCTGATCGTCGTCCGCCGGCACATCGAGGCACCGGTCCCCCGGCTGGACGCCGAGGTGCAGGTCGGCGGGCGCCTGGGCCCGGGTGAGGCCGTGGTGATGCGGATGTACGGCCGGCTCGGGCTGCACGCGGAGTCCGTGGTGCTGCCGCTGCTGGCCGCCGACGCACCGGTGGTCACCTGGTGGCACGGCGCGCCGCTGGACCGGATCTCCACCGACGCGCTGGGCGTGATCGCCGACCGGCGGATCACCGACGCGGCGATGGCGGAGGACCCGGTGGCGGCGCTGCACGCCCGGGCGGCCGACTACGCCCCCGGCGACACCGACCTGGCCTGGACCCGGAGCACCCCCTGGCGGGCCACCCTCGCCTCCTCGCTGGACTCGGTCTCCGGCCGGCGCGGTGAGCCCGTGCGCGTGGTCGGCGGCCAGGTGGAGGGCAACCCGACGAGCCCGACGGCGCACCTGGTCGCCGGCTGGTTGTCCTCCCGGTGCGGCTGCGAGATCCCCGTCGTCCAGGGCGAGCGGGTTCCCGGCGACGCCGGCATCGACAGCGTCGAGCTGCGGCTGGACCAGGAGGAGCAGGTCCGGCTGCGCGACGACCGGCGGGGCGGTGCCGTGATCAGCCAGCCCTACCGGCCCGAGGCCGTGGTCGCGCTGCCGCAGCGGACCCTCGGCGAGCTGGTCGGCGAGGAGCTGCGCCGGCTGGATCCCGACGAGCCGTACAGCGAGGCGCTGGAGGCGGTGACCGGGGTCAGCGGGCTGGCCGAGCGGTCGGCCTGCCGGGAGTACGTCTGGCACGACCCGATGGCCCCGGAGACGCAGCCGGAGGAGCCGGAGATGACCGCGCCGACCGTGCCGGCGGATTCCCGGAACGCCGACGAGGTGGCCCTGGACGGCGAGCACGACCACGACCCGGCGGGCGATCCCACCGCGTCGCCGGCGGACCAGGCGGTGCCGCGGTGACGCAGGACGTTCCGGACGTCGTCGTCAAGCCCGATGCCGACCAGCTGGCCCGCGCGGTGGCATCGGCACTGGTGGCCCGGCTGGCGGCGGCGCAGGCCGTGCACGGCACCGCGTCCGTGGTGCTGACCGGAGGCGGTATCGGCACCGCCGTGCTGCGGCAGGTCGCCGCGCTGGCGGCCGAACCGGAGCACGCGGTGGTCGACTGGACGGCGGTCGACGTGTGGTGGGGCGACGAGCGCTGGGTTCCGGTCGACGATCCGCAGCGCAACGAGCTGGCCGCCCGGGAGGCCCTGCTCGACCAGGTGACCGTGGACCCCGAGCGGCAGCACCCGATGCCGTCCTCGGACGCCGGGTTCGACGAGCCGGAGGAGGCGGCCGCCTGGTACGCCGGGCAGCTGGCCGCGGCCGCTGCGCCCGGTGCCGCGCTGCCGCGGTTCGACGTGCTGCTGCTCGGCATGGGGCCGGAGGGTCATGTCGCCTCGATCTTCCCGGAATCGCCGGGGATCGAGGACGGGCGGCCGGTGTTCGCCGTCCGCGAGTGCCCGAAGCCGCCACCGACCCGGATCAGCCTCGGCTTCTCCGCGATCACCTCCGCCGAGGAGGTGTGGCTGCTGGTCAGCGGGGCCGGCAAGGCCGACGCGGTCGCCCGCGCCCTGTCCGGTGCCGCACCACGCGAGCTGCCGGCCGCCGGCGCCCGCGGGGTCCGGGCGACCCGCTGGCTGCTGGACGCGGCGGCGGCCGGCAGCCTGCCGGCGTCGGACGCCTGAGGCGCTAGGCGCCGCGCCGGGCGCGCAGCTTGGTCAGTGCCTCTTCCAGCAGGGCGTCGCCGTCGGCGTCGCTGCGCCGCTCCCGGACGTACGCCAGGTGCGTCTTGTACGGCTCGGTCCGCGGGGCGGCCGGCGGGTTGTGCTGGTCGGTGCCGGCCGGCAGGCCGCACCGCGGGCAGTCCCACGTCTCGGGGACCTCGATGTCCATCGCGAAGGCGATGCGGGACTCGTGCCCGTTCGCGCACCAGAAGTCCACCCGGCGGCGGGGCGCGGACTCGCCCCGCTCCGCCTCGCCCATCGGACCCGCACCGACCCGGCTGCCCCGGATAGCGTTACCGCCAGACACGATCGCCCCCTGATGGTCGCTGTCTGCGACCCTGTTCCGCGCGGCGCCGGAGTTGATCACCGCCCCGGCAGTCTAGGGCCTGACGGTCCGCTCCCAGGTCACGATGCGGATACCCTCCGTACCGGCACGCGACAGTCTCGCAAGTGACCCACAGGTAGCACCCTCAGCCGGCCCAGTTTCAGGGGCGTGCCCCGAGCTGGCGAGGGGTTGGGGGTTCCTTCCTCAGGCCTTGATCAGGATGCCCAGGCCGATGATGCACACGGCCCAGACCAGCCCGGCGAAGACGGTCATCCGGTTCAGGTTCTTCTCGACCACGGACGAGCCGGACAGCTGGGAGGCCACGGCCCCACCGAACATGGAGGACAGACCCCCGCCCTTTCCCCGGTGCAGCAGGATCAGGACGATGAGCAGCACGCTGGTGAGCACCAGCAGCACGTTCAGGACGATGTTAACCATGGTTGTCTCCTGTCCCGTGGACCACGGGGGTGTGGGGCGCGCACCCGGACGGTCGGGGGCTCTCGACGCTCCAGCCTAACCGAGGCCGTCAGCCGACCCCGCCGGCCGTGTGCTCAGCCGACCCCGGCGGTGGCGACGTCGTAGCCACCGTAGGGCTGCATCACCAGGCCGTTGCGCAGCCGCTGCCCGGCCAGCAGCTGCACCCGGTTCTCCGCCAGCGGCACGTAGGCCGCGGTGGCGGACACCGCGGCGACCACCTGCCGCCAGCCCTCGGCCGCGGCGGCCGGATCGGCCGCCGACCGGGCGGCGTCCACCGCTGCGTCGACGGCCGGGTCGGCCAGCCGGGCGTAGTTGGTGTTCGCGACGGTCCGGATGGAGCGGCTGTCCACCAGCGGAACCAGGAAGGACGCCGCGGTCGGGAAGTCCGCCGTCCAGGTGGCCAGCACGATGCCGTAGCCCTGGGCGGTCACCGCGTCCGGCTTGCCCACGTCCGCGGCGTAGTAGGTGGCCGGGTCCAGCGCCCGCACCTCGGCCTGGATGCCCACCTCGGCGAGGTCGGCGGCGACGGAGTTCGCGATCTTTCCGGCCGACGGCGCGTTGGGGATGGCGAGCACGGTGCTGAACCCGTCCGGCCGGCCGCACCGGGCCAGCGCCGCCCGCGCCGCGTCGACGTCGGGACGCGGATCGGGGTCCGGGGGGCCGCCGGCCAGGACTCGCGGCCACAGCTGGGAGGTGCGGACGGCGCTGCCCGGCCCGCCGAGCTCGTCCTGCACCGCGGCACGGTCGACCACGGCGGCCACCGCGGCCCGGCAGTCGGGGTTGTCCATCGGCGCCACGCTGGTGGGCAGGGCCAGCAGCCGCACCGCGCCGGTGGTGACGTCGTCCAGCCGGCCGGCGAGGTCGGTGCCGGCCACCCGGCCGGTCGTGGCCGGCAGCACGCCGCTGCCGGACAGGTCGGCGTCGGCCGAGCCGGCCAGCAGCGCCTGGTCCCGGGCCAGCCCGGTCAGGCCGGTGCGCACCACGACCCGGTCGGGCAGGGCGGTGCGGACGTCGTCGGTCGCCGGGTCCCACTGCGGGTTGCGTTCCAGCGAGATCCCGGCCTCGGGATCGCTGGTGGAGATCGCGTAGGGGCCGGAGGAGACCGGGTCGTTGCCGTACGCCACACCCGGGTCGGAACTGGCCGGCACCGGGCTGGACGAGGGCAGGGCGAGCACGAACGGGAAGTCCGGTGTCGCGCTGCTCAGGGTGAACACGACGGTCCGGTCGTCCGGGGTGGCCACCGAGGCCAGACCCAGGTGGTCGGCGGTCTGGTCCTGGTAGGGACCGGTGTAGGGGTCGTCCGGGTCGTCCAGCAGGTCGAGGACGTAGTTCGGCCCGCCGTCGATGACGCCGGAGGCGAACGACCGCTCGATGCCGTACTTGACGTCCCGGGAGGTGATCGGCGCGCCGGTCTCGAACCGGACGCCGTCCCGCAGCGTGAACGTCCAGGTCTTCCCGCCGTCGGGGGTGCTGCCCATGTCGGTGGCCAGGTCGGGCACCAACTCGTCGGTGGACCCGGGCCGGGGCGAGTAGGTGACGAGGGTGCGGACGTAGAGCCGCATCAGGTTCCACACGCCCGGGACGTAGGACCGCTGCGGATCCAGGCTGTCCACCGTTCCGGTGACCAGCCGCAGCGTGCCCCCGGGCTCCGTGGACGGCGCCCGGACGCCGTCGACCCCGGCGTCCGGCTCGCCGGCCTGGGTGGGCACCCCGGCCACTCCGCTGTTGCCGCCGCCGCAGGCGGTGACCAGGGCGAGCAGCACCGCGAGCAGAGCCGCCGCGCGGTGCGCCCGGAACCGCGGGCTCGGTCGTGCGGCGTGCTGTTCCACCAGGTGCTGCTCCGCCCCAGGTCAGGGCCGGCGGCAGCTCAACTGCCGTCGGCGGCGGTCCGACAGATCGACGCGAACTCGTCGGCGTCCAGACTGGCGCCTCCGACGAGCGCGCCGTCGACGTCCGGGCCGGCGAGGATGCCGGCGGTGTTGCCGGCCTTCACCGACCCCCCGTAGAGGATACGGACCACCGCGGCCGTCTCCGGCCCGAAGCGCTCGGCGAGCCGCGCCCGGAGCGCACCGCACACCTCTTGCGCATCATCAGGTGTGGCGACCTCGCCGGTGCCGATCGCCCAGACCGGCTCGTAGGCGATCACCAGCTCCTGCAGCTGCTCCGCCGGCAGGCCCGCCAGCGCCGCGTCGAGCTGGGTGTTGCAGTGCGCGACGTGCCCGCCGGCCTGCCGGACGTCGAGCCCCTCCCCCACGCACAGGATCGGCACCAGGCCGTGCCGCAGCGCCGCCTGGACCTTGGCCGCGACGACCGTGTCGTCCTCGTCGTGCAGCGCGCGCCGCTCGGAGTGCCCGACGACGACGTACCGGCAGGCCAGCGCCGCGAGCATGCCGCCGCTGACCTCGCCGGTGTAGGCCCCCGAGTCGTGCGCCGAGAGGTCCTGCGCGCCGTAGCCGATCTCCAGCTTGTCGCCGCTGACCAGCGTCTGCACGCTGCGCAGCGCGGTGAACGGCGGCAGGACGACCACCTCGGCGGCGTCCAGGGCTTCCTCCGGCAGGGAGAAGACGACCTTCTGCACCAGGCCGATGGCCTCCAGGTGCGTCATGTGCATCTTCCAGTTGCCGGCGATGAGCGGCCGTCGCCCCTCGCGCGGGGTGCGGGGCTGCTTGGACGTGCGTGCCCTCGGTCGCTCCTGTCAGCCGGCGAGCACCGCGAGGCCGGGGAGCTCCCGGCCCTCGAGGTACTCGAGAGAGGCACCGCCGCCGGTGCTGATGTGGCCGTAGGCGTCCTCGTCGAGCCCCAGCTGCCGCACCGCGGCCGCGGAGTCACCGCCGCCGACCACCGACAGGCCGTCGACGTCGGCCACGGCCTGCGCGACGCCGCGGGTGCCGGCGGTGAACGGGGCGAGCTCGAAGACGCCCATCGGCCCGTTCCAGAACACCGTGCGGGCGCCGGACAGCTGCTCGCGGAACAGCTGCACGGTGCGCGGCCCGACGTCCAGGCCCTTGAGCCCGTCCGGGATCGCCTCGACCGGCGTGACGGTGACCTGGGCGTCGGCCAGCAGGGCCTCGGCGCAGGCGACGTCGACCGGCAGCACGATCCGGTCACCGGCCTCGGCGAGCAGCCGGCGGCAGGTGTCGACCTGGTCGGCCTCCAGCAGGGAGCCGCCGACGCCGTGGCCCTGGGCGGCCAGGAAGGTGAAGCACATGCCACCGCCGACCAGCAGGCGGTCGACCTTGGGCAGCAGGGCCTCGATGACGGCCAGCTTGTCGCTGACCTTCGATCCGCCCAGCACCACGACGTAGGGCCGTTCGGGCTCCTGGGTCAGCCGGGTCAGCACCTCGAGCTCGCGGGCCACCAGCCGGCCGGCCGCGTGCGGCAGCCGGGTGGCGACGTCGTAGACCGAGGCGTGCCTGCGGTGCACGGCACCGAAGGCGTCGTCCACGTAGCAGTCGGCCAGCGCGGCCAGCCGGTCGGCCAGCGCACCCCGGGCGTCGTCGTCCTTGCTCGTCTCGGCGGGCTCGAACCGGACGTTCTCCAGCATCAGCACGCCGCCGTCGTGCAGCGCCCCGGCCTTGGCCCGGGCGTCGTCCCCGGCGACGTCGGTGGCCAGCGGCACCGGGACGCCGAGCAGCTCGGCCAGCCGGGCGGCGACCGGCGCCAGCGAGTACCGCGGGTCCGGGGCGCCCTTCGGCCGGCCCAGGTGCGCGGCGAGCAGGACCCGCGCGCCGGCCTCCCGCAGCGCCTGCAGCGTGGGGAGGCTGGCGCGGATCCGGCCGTCGTCGGTGATGACCGGCGTGCCGGTGCTGTCGTCGAGCGGAACGTTGAGGTCCGCCCGCAACAGCACCCGCCGGCCGGCGACGCCCTCGGCGATGAGCTCGTCGACGGTGCGCATCCGTCCCATCAGAGCGTCGAGCCCACCAGCGCGACGGAGTCGACCAGCCGGTTGGAGTAGCCCCACTCGTTGTCGTACCAGCCGACGACCTTCACCTGGTTGCCGAAGACCTTGGTGAGGCCCGAGTCGTAGATGCACGACGCCGGGTCGGTGACGATGTCGGAGGAGACGATCGGTGCGTCGGTGTAGACGAGGTAGGGGGCCAGCGGTCCGGCCGCGGCGTCCCGGTAGGCGGCGTTGACCTCCTCGACGGTGACCTCGCGGGACAGCGTCACGGTCAGGTCGGTGGCCGAGCCGGTCGGCACCGGCACGCGCAGGGCGTAGCCGTCGAGCTTGCCCTTCAGCTCGGGGAGGACCAGGCCGATCGCCTTCGCCGCACCCGTGGAGGTCGGCACGATGTTGATCGCCGCGGCCCGGGCCCGGCGGAGGTCCTTGTGCGGGCCGTCCTGCAGGTTCTGGTCCTGCGTGTAGGCGTGGATCGTCGTCATCAGGCCGCGCTCGATGCCGAACGCGTCGTGCAGCACCTTCGCCAGCGGCGCCA
>JAICZD010000121.1 GCA_025933855.1 Modestobacter sp.
AACGCCCCGCCCGCCTCGCGCACGATGACGTCGAGTGCGGCGAGGTCCCACAGCGACACCTCGGGCTCGCAGGCCACATCGACGGCACCCTCGGCGACCATCATGTAGCTCCAGAAGTCGCCGTACGCGCGGGTCCGCCAGACCGACCGCGCCAGGCCGAGGAACGCGGGAAGCAGGTCGCGCTCCTCCCAACCCGTCAGGCTGGAGTAGGACAGGCTGGCATCGGCGAGCCGGCCGACCTGCGAGACCCGGCACCGGGTGGCGTTCTCCAGCCGGCGCCCGGTCCAGGCCCCGACCCCGGCGGCGGCCCACCACCGGCGGTTGAGCGCGGGAGCCGACACCAGGCCGACGACCGGGACGTCGCCGTCCATCAGCGCGATCAGGGTGGCCCACACCGGCACGCCGCGGACGAAGTTCTTGGTGCCGTCGATCGGGTCGATCACCCAGCGGCGGTCACCCCGGCCGGTGCTGCCGAACTCCTCCCCGAGGACGGCGTCCCGGGTGCGTGCGCGGGACAGCGAGCTGCGCAACTGCTCCTCGACGGCGCGGTCCGCGTCGGTGACTGGGGTCAGGTCGGGCTTGGTGTCGACCTTCAGGTCCTGGGCGCGGAACCGGTCGAGGCTGATGGAGTCGGCCTGGTCGGCCAGTACGTGCGCCAGGCGCATGTCCTCGTTGTATCCGCGCTGCGCCGACGTCATGGGTCAGGAACCTAGTCGGCGGGGCCTCCCCGGCCCCGCCGACCGGCGCTCGGCCCGCTAGTCGAAGACGGCTGCGCTGACCCCGCTCGGGCCGTCGTACTGGCGATCGTCGATGCCCTTCAGCGCGTCGATGACCGCCTTGTCGCCGCCGTTGTTCTCGGCGTGCTTGACGATGTCGTCCTTCTTCGCCGGGTAGTCGATGCCGCCGAGGGCCTTCTGGATGTCGATGGGGCTCACCATGTCCGGCGGCTACCCCGGGGCCGGTCCGGCGATGCGCGGATACGGTCGGGATGTGGACGCAGGGGTGTCGGCGGGGACGATCGTCGGGCTGCTGGCCGACCCGGCCCGGCTCAAGGTGGTGGCGGCACTGGCCCTGGGTGCCGGCACGATCGAGGAGGTCGGCACGGCGAGCGGCCTGCCGCTGAAGGACGTCGCCCTGGCGGCCCGGCGGCTGGCCCGGGCGGGCCTGGTGCGCCGCGACGGCCACGGCCTCGCACTGCTGACCGACCGGTTCGCGGCGGCCGCGCGGGTGGCAGCCGAGCAGGCGCCGCCGCCGGAACCACTGTCGGAGGACCCGGCCGAGGACGCCGTCCTGTCCGCGTTCCTGCGCCACGGCCGGTTGGTCTCGGTCCCCGCCCAGCGGAGCAAGCGGCTGCTGGTGCTCGACCACCTGGTGCGGATCTTCGAGCCCGGCGTCCGCTATCCCGAGCGCGAGGTCAATGCGCTGCTGCGCACCTGGCACCCCGATGTCGCCGCGCTGCGCCGCTACCTGGTCGACGAAGGCCTGCTGACCAGGGAGGCCGGCGTCTACTGGCGCAGCGGCGGATACGTCGAGGTGTGAACGAGGACCCCACCCCCGGCCCCTCCCAGGGAGCCCGCGCCGAGCCTGCGCGGGGTGGGCTGAGGGGTCCTTGTCAGCGGCCGGGGTCGAGCTGGCCGACGGCGTCCAGCAGCACCCGAAAGCTGGCCAGCCGCTCCCGGCGGGCGGGCGGCCCCGCGGCGGCCCAGGCGTCCAGCGCGCACTCGGGGTCCTCGGCTCGGTGCCCGCAGCCGGGCGGGCAGTCCAGCGCGGCCTCGGCCAGGTCGGAGGAGGCCGCCAGCACGTCGTCGGCCGTCACGTGCGCCAGGCCGAAGGACCGGATGCCGGGAGTGTCGATGATCTCCCCGCCGCCGGGCAGGTCGAGCAGCACCGCCGAGGACGACGTGTGCCGCCCCTTGCCCACCTTGCTCACGTCCGCGGTCGCCCGGTAGGCCTCGGGCACCAGCCGGTTCACCAGTGTCGACTTGCCGACTCCCGAGTGCCCGATCAGCACGCTGGTGCGCCCGGCCAGCCGGGCCGCGACGTCGTCCACAGGAGTGTCGCGGGAGACGACGACGGCGTCCACCTCCAGGCCGGCGTAGCGGCGCAGCAGGTCCCCGGGGCTGCCCAGGTCGCCCTTGGTGAACACCAGCAGCGGAGCGAGCCCGCCGGCGTAGGCGGCGACCAGGCACCGGTCCAGGAAGCCGACGCTCGGCTCCGGATCGGTCACCGCGCTGACCACCGCGAGCTGTTCGGCATTGGCCACGACCACCCGCTCGGTCGGGTCGGCGTCGTCGGCCGAGCGGCGCAGCGTGGTGACCCGGTCGGCGATCGTCACGATCCGGGCCAGGGTGTCGGTCTGCCCGCTGACGTCGCCGACCAGCCGCACGGAGTCCCCGACGACCACCCCGTGCTTGCCGAGTTCGCGCGCCCGCATCGCGGTCACCCGGACCGGCGTGCCGTCGGGTCCCGCGACCCGCACCGTCCTCCGGCCGCGGTCGACCGCGACGACCACACCGGGAACGGCCTGCTCGTGCGCCGGCCGCTGCCGGGTGCGCGGCCGTGAGCCGTGCCGGGACGCCCGCACCCGGACGTCGTCCTCGTCGGACCGGCTGTCCATCCGGCGAGGGCTCACCGCGGCTCCCTCACGGCCGGGATCCGGCGCTCACCGCACCGCCGCTTCGGGCTGCGCCAGCAGCCCGGCCCAGCGGTCCCGGAAGTCCGGCAGCGTCTTGCCCACGGCCCCCGGATCGGTGAGCTCGACCCCCTCGACGGCCAGCCCGAGCACGGCGGCGGCCATGACCATCCGGTGGTCGGCGTAGGAGTCCAGCCGGGCGGCGCGGCGCGGGCCGGGCGTGATCGCCAGTCCGTCGGGCAGCTGCTCGACCCGGGCGCCGACCGCGGTCAGCACCTCGTCCAGCGCCTGGAGCCGGTCGGTCTCGTGCCCGCGCAGGTGCGCGATGCCGGTGAGCCGGGACGGGCCCTCGGCCAGCGCACACAGCGCGGCCAGCACCGGGGTCAGCTCGCCCACCGCACTCAGATCGGCGGTCAGCGGCGCGATCCGCGGGCCGCCGGTGACCTGCAGGCCCTCGGCGGTACGGACGACGTCCGCCCCCATCGCGGTCAGCAGGCCGTCGAGCTGCGCACCGGGCTGCGTGGTGCCGGTCGGCCAGTCGCGGACCGTCACCCGGCCGCCGGTGACCAGTGCGGCGGCCAGGAACGGTGCGGCGTTGGACAGGTCGGGCTCGATGACCCGGTCCAGCGCCGCGATCGGCCCGGGGGAGACCCGCCAGCCACGCTCGGTGGCCGCCACGTCGACGCCGTGCTCGGCGAGGGCGCGCACGGTCATCTCCACGTGCGGCAGGGAAGGCACCGCACCCGCCGGCGTCAGGTCGAGGCCGTCGGTGAACCGGGCGGCGGCCAGCAGCAGGCCGGAGACCACCTGGCTGGACTCGCTGGCGTCCACGGTCACCGCGCCGCCCCGGACGACGCCGGTGCCGTGCACCGTGAACGGTGCGCGGCCGCGGCCCTCGTCGTCCACCTGCACGCCCAGCTGCCGCAGCCCGTCGATCAACCCCGCGTTGGGACGGTTCCGCAGCCGCGCGTCGCCGTCGAGCCGGACCGGGCCGGTGGCCAGCGCGGCGACCGGGGGCAGGAAGCGCAGCACCGTGCCGGCCAGCCCGGCGTCCACCTCCGCCGGGCCGTGCAGCGGCCTGGGGGTGACCAGCCAGTCGGCGCCGTCCTCGGTGATGCCGGTGCCCAGGGCGCGCAGCCCGTCGGCCATCAGGTCGGTGTCCCGCGCGCGCAGCGGGCGGACCAGCCGGCTCGGGCCGTCGGCCAGCGCGGCCAGCACCAGCGCCCGGGCGGTGATCGACTTGGAGCCGGGCAGGGTGACGACGGCGTCCACCGGGCCACGCGCGTGCGGCGTCGTCCACACGTCTGTCATGCCGTCATCCTGCCCGCCGGCCTCATCCCTGCAGGAGCGCGGCCACGGCCGCAGCCACCCGGCGGGCCCGGGTGGCCTCCGCCTTGGCCCCCTCGACGGCCAGCACGTGCCGTAGCCGGTGGCTGTAGGGCAGCGCGTCGAACCGCGAGCGGGCGGCCGGCTCGGCGTCCAGCGCGGCGGCCAGGTCGGCGGGCACCTCGACCGTCCTCGGCTCGGTGTCGAGCTCGACGTCGACGTCGACCCGGTCACCGGCGGCGACGCCGGCCGCCGCGCGCCGCTCGGCGCTCAGCGGCAGCAGGAAACGCCCACCCATCGACGCGATGGTGGAGCGGTAGGTGTGCCCGCCGACGGTGACCCGCACCGGCGGCCGCTTGCCGGCCCCGAGCGCCTCGACGACCTCGGCCGGAACCTCCAGGCCGGTGGCCGTCTTCCCGCCCAGTTCCACCGTGCTGGAGAACCTCATGGGTGCAGAGGATGGCAGCTCCGGGCGCCGCCGCGACAGCGCCCGGAGCTCCGGTCACCCGCCGACGTGCTGCGCGGGGGACGACTGCTTCTTGGGCGGCATCGTGCGGACCAGTCGGCGGTTGGCGAACTCGAACATGCCCAGCTCGGAGAGCTCGCGCCCGTAGCCGGACCGCTTCACGCCACCGAAGGGCAGCTCGGCGGAGGAGCCGGAGGGCTGGTTGATCCAGACCATGCCGGACTCCAGCCGGTCGGCCACCGACCGGGCCCGCTGCACATCGCCGCTGTAGACCGCGGCGCTGAGGCCGAAGTCGCTGTCGTTGGCCAGCCGGACGGCCTCCTCCTCGTCGGCGGCCCGGTAGACGACCGCGGCCGGCCCGAACAGCTCCTCGTGGTAGGCGCGCATCTCCGGGGTGACGTCGGCCAGCAGCGTGGCGTCCACGAAGGCGCCGTCGCGGTCCGGGCGGGCGCCGCCGGCGAGGACCGTGGCGCCCTTGTCGACGGCGTCCTGGATCTGCGCGGCGAGGTCCTGCGCGGCCTTCTCGGTGGACAGCGGGCCCAGCGTGGTCGACGGGTCGGCCGGGTCGCCCGGGGTGAACGTGGAGAAGGCCTGCTGCAGCCCGGCGACGACGTCGTCGTAGACGTCGTCGAGCACGATGATCCGCTTGGCGGCGATGCAGGCCTGGCCGGTGTTGGCCATCCGGGCCATGGTGGCGGCCTTGACGGTCCGGCCCAGGTCCGGGGCGTCGAGCACGATGAACGGGTCGCTGCCGCCCAGCTCGAGCACCGACTTCTTCAGGTGCTTGCCGGCCAGCTGCGCGACGCTGCTGCCGGCCCGCTCGCTGCCGGTGAGGGTGACGCCCTGCACCGCCTTGTGCGCGATGACCTGCTCGACGTCGGCGATCCTCAGGAACACGTTGGTGTAGACGCCCTCCGGTGCGCCGGCGTCGCGGAACAGCTGCTCCAGCGCCAGGGCGCACTGCGGGTTGTTCTCCGCGTGCTTGAGCAGGATGGTGTTGCCCAGCGTCAGGTTCGGCCCGGCCACCCGTACCACCTGGTACAGCGGGTAGTTCCACGGCTCGATGGCCAGGATGACGCCGGTCGGCTCGTTGACCACCACGGCCTCGCCGGCCATCACGTCGATCGGCTTGGGCTCGAGGAAGCGCGGGCCGTTGTCCGCGTAGTACTTCAGGATGCTGGCCGCGAGTTGCACCTCGCCGGCGGCCTCCTGGATGCGCTTGCCCATCTCCTTGGTGATCAGGGCGGCGAAGTCGTCCTGGCGCTCCAGCATCAGCTCCGCGGCGCGGCCGACGACGGCCGCGCGGTCCTCGACCGGGCGGCGGCGCCACTCCAGGAAGGCGGTGTGCGCGCGGTCGACGACGCCGTCGATCTCGCTGGTCTCCAGGAAGGGGAACTCCTTCTCGGTCTTTCCGGTGTAGGGGTTGACGGTCGCGTATCTCCGGGCGCCGTCGGCCGTCTTCGGCTGCTCGGTCGAGGGGGACTGGGTCGTGGTCACGGGGTAGTGGCCCTCCGTCGTGGGGATCTGTGTTCCTCCACACCTACCCCTGCCGGCCGGGTCCGTCACCCCCGGGACCGGGCCGGCTGTCGGTGGCCGCACCTACGCTCGGACCCGTCGTCCGTCCGGAAGGAGATCGCCGTGTGTGGTCGTTACGCCGCCAGCCGCCGTCCGGAGGACCTGGTGGTCGAGTTCGAGGCGGTCGCCGCCGAGGGCCTGCAACCGTTGCCGGCCGACTACAACGTGGCCCCGACCAAGGACGTGTACGTCGTCCGGCACAAGAAGGAGCGGGACGCCGAGGGCCGCCCGACCGGCGGCGGCCACCGCGAGCTGCGGGTCGTCCGGTGGGGGCTGGTGCCCTCCTGGGCGAAGGACGTGTCGGTCGGCAACCGGATGCTCAACGCGCGGGTCGAGTCGCTCACCGAGAAGCCGGCCTTCCGCAGTGCGGCGGCCACCCGCCGTTGCCTGGTGCCGGCCGACGGTTGGTACGAGTGGGCCCCGCGGCAGGACGCGCCGGGCAAGCAGCCGTACTTCGTGACGCCGGAGGACGGGTCGGGGCTGGCGTTCGCCGGGCTCTGGGAGGTCTGGGGGCGCGGGGAGGACCGGCTGTACACCTGCACCGTCGTCACCGCGCCCGCCGTCGGCGCGCTGACCGAGGTGCACCCGCGGATGCCCCTGGTGCTGCCCCCCGAGCGGTGGGCGCAGTGGCTGGACCCCGCCCGGGAGGACGTCGCCGAGCTGGCCGCGTCCACCCCGCCGGAGTACGTCGAGCGGCTGGAGATCCGCCCGGTCGGCGCAGCGGTGGGAAACGTGGCCAACAACGGGCCGCAGCTGACCGCCCGGCAGGAATCGGTGAGCGAACCCGCTGATCAGCCGGCTCTCTTCTGAGGGTGCCTGCCGAACCCGCAGCGGCCCCGCCTCCGTCTCCGCCGGCGGCGCCCGGCTCCCGCGCGCTGCCCGGGCCGGTCGCCGCCGCCGTGACCTTCCTGGCCTCCGGGGCGGTGCTGGTCCTCGAGATCGTCGGGCTGCGGCTGATCGCGCCCTACGTCGGGGTCACCCTGCAGACCAGCACAGCCGTGATCGGCTTCGCGCTGGCCGCGATCGCGGTCGGCGCCTGGTCCGGAGGCGCTGCCGCCGACCGCACCGACCCCCGGGTGCTGCTGGCACCGCTGCTGGTCGCCGGCGGTGCGCTCGTCGTCGCCGTGCTGCCGCTGGTGCGCGTCGCCGGCGACCTGCTCACCGGGGCCGCGGCCGGCAACGTGCTGCTGCTGGCCGCGGTCGCCGTGGTCGTGCCGGCCGCGCTGCTGTCCGCGGTGCCCCCGATGGTGGTCGCGCTCCAGCTGGGCAGCCTGTCCGAGACCGGAACGGTGGTCGGCCGGCTGTCCGGCATCGGCACGCTGGGCGGCATCGCGGCCACCTTCGGCACCGGGTTCGTGCTGGTGGCGCTGCTGCCGAGCAGCGTCATCCTGGTCGGTACCGGGGTGGTCGTCGTCCTGGCCGGGGTGGCCCTGGGGCTGCTGCTGCGCAGGCGGGGCCCCGCCGGGTCGGGCCGGGTGCCCGCCGGCCTGCTGGTGCTCGCCGTCGCGAGCACCCTGCTGGCCGCGCTGGCGCCCACCCCGTGCCAGGAGGAGACCGCCTACCACTGCGCCCGGGTGGTCGCCGATCCCGACCGGAGCAGCGGCCGGGTGCTCGTGCTGGACACCCTGCGGCATTCCTACGTCGACCTCGCCGATCCGCGGCACCTGGAGTTCGAGTACGTCCGGGCCATCGCCGCGGTCACCGAGATCGTGGCTCCGCCCGGCCGGCCGCTGTCGGCGCTGCACATCGGCGGTGGCGGCCTGACCCTGCCGCGGTACCTGGCCGAGGTCCGCCCCGGCACCCGCAGCCGCGTGCTGGAGGTGGATCCCGGTGTGGTGGCGGTCGACGAGGAGGAGCTGGGTCTGCAGCTCTCGCCACAGTTGCAGGTCGCCGTCGGTGATGCGCGGGTGGGGCTGGCCGACGAACCCGCCGGTGGCCGCGACCTCGTGGTGGGCGACGCCTTCGGCGGGCTGTCGGTGCCCTGGCAGCTGACCACCGTGGAGGCGCTGGGCCTCGTCCACCGGGCGCTGTCCGCCGACGGGGTCTACGCGGTCAACCTCATCGACCACCCGCCGCTGTCGTTCGTCCGCGCCGAGCTGGCCACGCTCCGATCGGTGTTCGACTCCGTGCTGCTGCTCGCCCGCGCACCGGTGCTCTCCGGGCAGGACGGCGGAAACGTGGTCGCGGTGGCCGCGGACCGGTCCCTCCCGCCGGCCGCGATCGCCGCCGCCCTCGCCGACCAGGGGCTGGCCTGGCAGGTCGCCGGCGGGCAGCAGCTCGCCGAGTTCATCGGGGACGCGCAGCCGCTCACCGACGACTTCGCCCCGGTCGACCAGCTGCTCACCCCCTACGGCTGAACGCGTGCGGAGGCGGCGGTTCAGCGCGCGATGGCCGCCGTCCGTGCCCGGGCGAGCCGGACCAGGTCGGCCGGGGGGAGCTCGACCTGCAGACCCCGCCGGCCGGCGCTGACCAGCACCGTGCCGAACCCCAGGGCGCTGTCGTCGACCACCGTGGGCAGCTGCTTGCGCTGCCCGAGCGGGCTGATCCCGCCACGCACGTAGCCCGTCGCCCGCTCGGCGTCGGCGGGATCGGCCATCGCGGCCTTGCGGCCGCCGGCCGCGGACGCCAGTGCCTTCAGATCCAGCTGGCCGCTGACCGGCACGACGGCGACGGTCAGCGCCCCGTCGACCCGGGCCACCAGCGTCTTGAAGACCTGAGCCGGGTCGGCGCCCAGCGCGGCCACCGCCACCGCGCCGTAGCCGTGCGCGCCGGACCCGGTCGACGCGGGGTCGTACTCGTGCAGGGAGAAGGGCACACCGGCCCGCTCCAGGGCCCGCACCGCCGGGGTCGCCGCCACGGCGCAGCAGCATAGGAGCACTGCCGGAGGCGGGGAATCGTCCTCAGCCTCGCCTGGTTGGAGGCACCGTGAGCAGCACACCCCCGGGCGCCGCCACCCGCACCGCGCGCGGCTCCGCCCCCTCCCGCCGTCCCCCCGGCCGCCCCGACCGTTCGCGGCTAGGATCGACCGACGTGGTCGTCCGTTCCCGGGCGCCGCAGAGAGGACGGTCGGTGCCCGAGGAGCCCGTGGTCGACAGTTCCGCCGAGGAGACGGTCCCTGCGGTGACGCCGGCCCCGACGGAGATCCCCGAGACCCCGGAGGCCCGCGCCGACGGCAGCCGCGCCGAGCTCGCCGAGACCCGCGCCGAGCGGGACGCCCGGTTCGAGCGGGACGCGCTGCCCTACCTCGACCAGCTGTACCCGGCGGCCTTGCGGATGACCCGCAACCCCGCCGACGCCGAGGACCTGGTCCAGGAGACGTTCGTCAAGGCCTACTCCGCCTTCCACCAGTTCGCCGAGGGGA
>JAICZD010000093.1 GCA_025933855.1 Modestobacter sp.
ATCGCCTCGCGGTAGCGGTCCAGCGCCGCGGCGACGTCCTTGGAGCCGCCGGACTCCGCGCCCTCCCGGCCGCCCCAGAGCACGTAGGTCCGGGCGCCCAGCTCGGCGGCCAGGTCGATGTTGCGCAGCACCTTGGCCAGCGCGTACCGGCGGACGTCGCGGTCGTTGGCGGTGAGCCCGCCGTCCTTGAACACCGGCGCGCCGAACAGGTTGGTGGTGGCCATCTCGACCGCCAGGCCGGTCTCGGACAGCGCCGTGGTGAACCGGTCCAGGGTGGCCTGGCGGGTGCGGTCGTCGGGCACCAGGTCGTCGTCGTGGAAGGTCACCGCGGCCGCACCGAGCTCGGCCAGCCGGTGCACCGCCTCGACCGGGTCCATCGGCGGGCGCACCGGCCCGCCGAAGACGTCCACGCCCTGCCAGCCCACGGTCCACAGCCCGAAGCTGAACTTGTCGTTCCTGGTGGGGGTGTACTGGTCGCTCACGTGTCCTCCTCGGTGGCGCTCCGCCAGCCTAGATTGACGGCGACGGTGACCCACCCGGCGGGCGCCCGACGAACAGGCCTGGGGGCGGAGCCGCGATGGCGTCCGGAGATCGACCGACCGACCTGACCGCGGGTTCCCGATGACCCTGGTGGCCGGGGTGGACAGCTCCACCCAGTCGTGCAAAGTGGTCATCCGGAACGCCGAGACCGGCGAGCTGGTGAGGGAGGGCCGGGCGGCGCACCCCGACGGCACGGAGGTCGACCCGCGGGCCTGGCGGGCCGCCCTGGACCGGGCGGTGGCTGCTGCCGGCGGGCTGGACGACGTGGCGGCGCTGTCGGTCGGCGGCCAGCAGCACGGGATGGTCTGCCTGGACCAGCGCGGTGAGGTCGTCCGGCAGGCGCTGCTGTGGAACGACGTCCGCTCGGCCCGGGCCGCGGCCGACCTGGTGACCGACCTGGGCGACGGCGACCCGCTGCGGGGCGCCCAGGCCTGGGCGGACGCCGTGGGGGTGGTTCCGGTCGCCTCGTTCACCGCCGCCAAGCTGCGCTGGCTGGCCGACGCCGAGCCCGGCAACGCCGACCGGACGGCGGCGGTCTGCCTGCCGCACGACTGGCTGACCTGGCAGCTGTCGGCCGATCGCGATCTGACCACGCTGGCCACCGACCGGGGCGATGCCAGCGGCACCGCCTACTTCTCCGCCGCCACCGGGCAGTACCGCCCGGACCTGCTGGAGCTCGCCCTCCGGGGACGGCGGCCGCTGCTTCCGCAGGTCGCCGCGCCGAGCGCGGCGGTCGGCACCCTGGCCGGTGGTAGCGGCGCGCTGCTCGGCCCCGGCACCGGGGACAACGCCGCCGCGGCCCTGGGACTCGGCGCCCGGGAGGGCGACGTGGTGGTGTCGATCGGCACCTCCGGGGTGGTCTCCGCGGTGTCGGCGACGCCCGGCGCCGACCCCACCGGCATCGTGGCCGGCTTCGCCGACGCGACCGGGCGGCACCTGCCGCTGGTGTGCACCCTCAACGCCGCCCGGGTGCTCGACGCCACCGCCCGGCTGCTCGGCGTCGGCCTCGACGAGCTCTCCGCCCTGGCGCTGTCGGCCCCGGCGGGCGCGGACGGGCTGGTGCTGGTGCCCTACCTGGAGGGCGAGCGCACTCCGAACCTGCCGCTGGCGACCGGCGCGGTGCACGGCCTGACGCTCGGTACCGCCACGGCGGCGCACCTCGCCCGGGCCGCCGTGGAGGGGTTGCTGTGCGGCCTGGCCGACGGGATCGACGCGCTGCTGGCCCAGGGCGTCCGGGTGGACCGGGTGCTGCTGATCGGTGGGGGCGCCCGGTCGGCGGCCGTGCAGCGGATCGCTCCGGGAGTGTTCGGCCGCCCGGTGCTGGTTCCGCCGGCCGGTGAGTACGTCGCCGACGGCGCGGCGCGGCAGGCCGCCTGGGTGCTGTCCGGCGCCGCCGAGCCTCCCGAGTGGGTCACCGCCGGCGTCCGGGAGCTGCAGGCCGCACCCACCCCCGCCGTCCGCGAGCGGTACGCCTCGGTGCGGAGCCTCACCGAGGGGCACTGACCGGCGGGGCCGCCCCCCGGGGGCGGCTCAATCGGCGGCGCGCAGGCGCTCCCACTCGCGACGGCGGCGGGCCTGGTCGTCCGGATCGGGGACGGGCAGCGAGGCCAGCAGCCGCTGGGTGTAGGGGTGCTGCGGCGCGCCGAGCACCTCGGCGCCGGTGCCCTCCTCGACCAGCTTGCCGCGGTAGAGCACCGCGATCCGGTCGGCGAGCAGGTCGACCACGGCCAGGTCGTGGCTGATGAACAGCGCGGCGAAGCCGAGCTCGCGCTGCAGCTCGTCGAACAGCTCCAGCACCCGGGCCTGCACCGAGACGTCCAGCGCGGAGGTGGGCTCGTCGGCGATCAGCAGCTCCGGCTGCAGGGCCAGCGCGCGGGCCAGGCTGGCCCGCTGCCGCTGCCCCCCGGACAGCTCGTGCGGGAACCGGTCGCCGAACGCGCGGGGCAGCTGGACGGCCTCCAGCAGCTCGTCGACCCGGGGCCGCGCCGCCTGCGGGTCCTTGGCCCGGCCGTGCACGACCAGCGGCTCGGCCACGGCCTCGGCGATGGTCAGCAGCGGGTTGAAGCTGGACGCCGGGTCCTGGAAGACGAACCCGATCCGCTCCCGCACCGGCCGGAACGCGCGCTCCCGCATCCCGTTCATCTCCGTGCCCAGCACCCGCAGCGACCCGTCGGTGACCTTCGTCAGCCCGGCGATGGCCCGCCCGATCGTGGTCTTGCCGCTGCCGCTCTCGCCGACCAGGCCGAGCACCTCCCGCGGCCGGATGGCGAAGCTGACGCCGTCCACGGCGACGAAGTCCGGACGGCGCAGCCGGCCGGGGTAGACGATGCGCAGGTCGCGCGCGTCCACCACCGGCGTCGCCTCGGCCCAGCCCGGCTCGCGGGCGGCGGCCCGTTCCCGGGTGCGTTCCACCCCCGTGCCCAGCCTCGGGACGGCGGCCAGCAGCCGCTGGGTGTACGGGTCCTGCGGTGAGGCGAACAGTGTCCGGACGTCGGCCTGCTCCACGATCCGGCCCTGGTACATGACCGCCACCCGGTCGGCCAGGTCGGCGACGATGCCCATGTTGTGGGTGATCAGCACGATCGCCGTGCCGAACTCGTCGCGGCAGCGGCGCAGCAGGTCCAGGATCTCGGCCTGCACGGTGACGTCCAGCGCGGTGGTCGGCTCGTCGGCGATGATCACACCCGGGTCGAGGACGAGCGCCTGGGCGATGACGATCCGCTGCTTCTGGCCGCCGGAGAACTGGTGCGGGTAGTGGTCGACGCGGGTCTCGGGGTCCGGGATGCCGACCCGGCGCAGCACGTCGATCGCCTTGGCCCGGGCCTCCTTCCGGCTCAGCCTGCCGTGCGCCCGCAGGCCCTCGGCGATCTGCCAGCCGACCGGGTACACCGGGTTCAGCGAGGTCGACGGCTCCTGGAACACCATCGCCGCGTCCTCACCGCGGACCTCGCGCAGCTCGGCGCCGGACAGGTCGACGACGTCGCGGGTGCGGCTGCCGTCCTTGGTGCCCAGCAGGACGGCACCGCGGGTGCGCGCCGTCTCCGGCAGCAGCCGCAGGATGCTGCGGGCGGTGACGGTCTTGCCGCTGCCGCTCTCCCCCACGATGGCCAGCACCTCGCCGGCCTGCACCGACAGGCTGACGCCCTGGACGGCGGCAACCGTGCCGGCGTCGGTGGCGAAGGACACCTGCAGGTCGGTCATCTCCACGACGGTGTTCATCGGTCGGCTCCGTAGTCGTTGCGCTGGCCGGCGCTCACGCCACGTACCCGCCGGAGGGGACCAGGGCGCCGCCGGGCTCGACCGCTCCGGCCGGTGGTGGGTCGTCGGCCGCCCGCCGGCTGCGCAGCCGGGGGTCGGCCAGGTCGTTGAGGCTCTCACCGACGAGGGTCAGGCCGAGCACGGTGAGCACGATCGCCGTCCCGGGGAACACCGACGTCCACCAGATGCCGCTGGTCACGTCGGACAGCGACTTGTTCAGGTCGTACCCCCACTCGGCGGCCGCCGTCGGCTGGATGCCGAAGCCGAGGAAGCCCAGCCCGGCCAGGGTGAGGATCGACTCCGAGGCGTTCAGGGTGAGGATGAGCGGCAGCGTCCGGGTGGCGTTGCGCAGCACGTGCCGCCCCATGATGCGCCGGTGGCCGGCGCCGATCACCCGGGCGGATTCCACGAACGCCTCGGCCTTGATCCGCACCGTCTCGGCGCGCACCACGCGGAAGTACTGCGGGATGAACACCACGGTGATGGAGATGGCGGCGGCGAAGATGCCGCCCCAGAGGCTGGACTGCCCGCCGCTGATCACGATGGCGACGACGATGGCCAGCAACAGCGACGGAAAGGCGTAGACGGCGTCGCAGATCACGACCAGCACCCGGTCCAGCCAGCCACCGAAGTAGCCGGACACCAGCCCGAGCAGCACGCCGGCGACGATGGACAGCAGGATCGCGATGACGATCACGAGCAGCGCCGTCCGGGTGCCCCAGATGACCCGGGACAGCACGTCGTAGCCGCCGACGGTGGTGCCGAGCAGGTGGTCACCCGAGGGGTGCTGCTGGGCGCCGAACGGGCCGTCGCCGTCGCGCAGCTGGCCGAACTCGTAGGGCGCCAGGAGCGGCGCGAAGACCGCGGTGAACACGAAGACGCCGGTCAGCACCAGGCCGGCCACCAGCATGCCGCGTTGCAGCCCGACGCTCTGCCGGACCTGGTGCACCACCGGGAGCTTCCGCCAGCTGCGGCGGCGCCGGCCGGGTGCCGCCGGGGCGGGGACGACGGTGGCCATGTCAGTACCTCACCCGGGGGTCGATGAGCGCGGCGATCACGTCGACGATGAAGTTGGTGACGGCGACGATCACCGCCAGCACGGCGACGATGCCCTGCACCGCCACGAAGTCGCGGGCCCCCAGGTACTGGGCGAGCTGGAAGCCCAGGCCCTTCCACTCGAAGGTCGTCTCGGTCAGCACCGCCCCGCCGAGCAGCAGGGCGATCTGCAGGCCGATGACAGTGATGATCGGGATGAGGGCCGGCCGGTAGGCGTGCTTGCGGAGCAGCCGGGACTCCCGGACCCCGCGGCTGCGGGCCGCCTCCACGTACCCCGCGCCCAGCGTGCCGATGACGTTGGTGCGCACCAGGCGCAGGAAGATCCCGGCGGTCAGCAGACCCAGCGCGACCGCGGGCAGGACCGCGTGTTCCAGCACGTCCCGGACGATCTCGCCGTCTCCGGTCCGGAGCGCGTCGATCAGGTAGATGTTGGTGGGATGGTCCAGCGTCTGCAGCTGGATCTCCGAACCGGTGGACGCCCGGCCGGCGACCGGCAGCCAGCCCAGCCACACCGAGAAGATCAACTTGAGCAGCAGGCCGGCGAAGAAGACCGGGGTCGCGTAGCAGAGGATCGCGAAGACCCGCAGAGCAGCGTCGGCTGACCGGTCCCGGAAGTAGGCGGCGACCAGGCCGAGGGGGATGCCGACGATGAAGGCGACGATCAGGGCGTAGACGGCCAGCTCGAGGGTGGCGGCGCCGAAGGTGACCAGCACCTCGGTGACCGGACGGCGGTCGCTCAGCGTCGTCCCGAAGTCCCCGTGCGCGATGCTGCCGAGGTAGTCCAGGTACTGCACGAACAGCGGCCGGTCGTAGCCGGCCTCGTGGATCCGCTCGGCCAGCTGGTCGGCCGGCAGGCGCCCGCCGAGTGCCGCGGTGATCGGGTCGCCGGTGGTGCGCATGAGGAAGAAGACGGTCGTCACCAGGATGAAGATCGTGGGGAAGATCAGCAGGAAGCGGATGAGCAGGTAGCTGCCCAGGCCGCCGCCGGAGCCCCGGCGGGACCGGGAGCCGCGCGCCGGCGCATCGCCGTCCGCCGGCGGGCTCCCGGCGAGCTCGGTGGTCGTGGTCATGTCCGTCACGCTGGGCGCGACCCCCTCACTGCTCGGTCGCGCTGGGCGCGGCATCCCTGGTGTTGGGCAGCAGGATGCCCGCTCGGCCCGGATCCTGCTGCGGCCCCGGGAAGCTCGCACGCGGCGAGCCCCCCGGGGCCTGGACCTGCGGTCCCCCGCAGGTGTGGATCAGCCCTTCGACAGCGCGCCGTAGCGGAACTTGAAGGACGGGTCGAGCGTGTCCTCGGCGCCGCTGACGTCGGTGCCGGTGACGGCGACCTGGGATCCCTGCAGGTACGGCACCGTCGACAGGTCGTCGGCCTCGAGGTCCTGGATCTGCTCGATCAGGGCCTTGCGGGCGTCGGCGTCGGTGGTGGTGGCCTGCTGCAGGATCATGTCGTTGATCTTCTGGTTCGAGTAGTGGTTGGCCAGGAAGTTCTTCGTGAGGAAGAACGGCGTCAGGTAGTTGTCGGCGTCGGAGTAGTCCGGGAACCAGCCGAGCTGGTACGCCGGGTAGACGTCGGCGGTCCGGTCCTTGGAGTACTGCACCCATTCGGTGGTCTGCAGGTTCACCGAGAACAGCCCGCTGGACTCCAGCTGGTCCTTGATCAGGGCGTACTCGTCACCGGAGGACGGCCCGTAGTGGTCGTTGGAGTACTGCAGGTTGAGCTGGACCGGGGTCGTGACGCCCGCGGCGGTCAGCCGCTGCTTGGCCTTGTCGGCGTCCGGGCCACCGTTGCCGTCGCCGTACTTGCCCTTGAGCGAGTCCGTGGCGCCGGTGAGGCCCTCCGGGACGTAGGAGTACAGCGGCGTGTAGGTGCCCTTGTAGACCTGGTCGGCGATCTCCTTGCGGTCGATCAGGTCGGCGACCGCCTGGCGCACGGCCAGCGCCTTGGCCGGGTCGGCCTCGGGGGTCGTGGCCCCGTAGGGCTGGGTGTTGAAGTTGAACGTGATGTAGCGGATCTCGCCGCCGGGCCCGTCGACGACCTTGACCTTGTCGTTGCCGCGCAGGTCGGCGATGTCGGTCGCGGTGAGGCTGCGGAAGGCGACGTCGATGTTGCCCTCCTGCACGTCCAGCTTCAGGTTCGAGGCGTCGGTGTAGTACTTGACGTTGACCTTCGCGGTCTTCGGCGCGCCCAGCAGCCCCTGGTAGTCGGGGTTGGCCTCGTAGGTGACCAGGTTGTTCTGGTCGTAGTTGGTGATCGTGTACGGCCCGGCGAACGCCTTGCCGCTGACGATGTCGGCGTCGGGGGTCAGCGCCGTGGGCGAGAGCACCTCCTCGTCCACGATGGGGCCGGCGCTGGTCGACAACACCTGGGCGAAGGTCTGGTCGTTGCCGGTCTTGAGGTGGAACACCACGGTGGTGTCGTCCGTGGCGTCGGTGCTCGCCAGGTTCGCCAGCAGCGAGGCCGGGCCGTTCGGGTCGTTGATCGCGAGGATGCGGTCGAAGCTGAACTTCACGTCCGAGGACGTCAGCTGGTGCCCGTTGGCGAAGGTCAGGCCGGGCTTGAGCTTCACCGTGTAGTCGGTCGGGGTGGTGAAGTCGGCGGACTCGGCGATGTCCGGCTCGACGTCGGGGCTGCCCGGCGCGGTGTTCATCAGGAACGGGTAGACCTGGTTCATCACGGCGAACGAACCGTTGTCGTACGAACCCGCCGGGTCGATCGTGGTGATCTTGTCGCTGGTGCCGATGGTGAGGCTGCCACCACCGCTGGCGGAGTTCCCGCCGCCACCACCGCTGTCGTCACTGCTGCCGCCGCACGCGGCCAGCGTCATGGCCGTCACCGCGATGCCCGCTGTGGCGACCAGCGCACGCCGGCCGCCCGTCGAAACGGAGTTCATCCGCCACCTTCGTCTGCTGGGGCGGACCGGTGGCGCGACCGGCGCGCCACCGTGGGCCCGCCTGAGGCCATTGGAAAGCAAGGACTACCACACCCCTCACTGCCGGACGATGGCCAGGCCGGGCCGTTACCGACCCGTGATCCTTCGGCGCGGACCGCGGATGACCGGAGGATCGTCAGCCCGGACGGCGCCGGGACGGCGGCCGCCCACCAGCTGAGGCCGGGGTCGGCCGCCGCCCCGGTTCGGTGACCGCGACGGTCCGGCGCCGGCCATGGTTCGGCGGAGCCATGGCCGGGCGACGGCCGGCGCTGTCCGGCCCCGGCGGGTCTCCGATGTCAGGCCTGGGGCGGCTCCTGCATCACCGAGAAGGCCGCGCCCCACGGATCGGTGACCACCGCGAACCGGCCGAAGTCGGTGTCCGTCGCCGGCATCGTCACCGCGCCGCCGCCGGACACCACGGCATCGACCGCGGCGTCGGTCGACGCCACCGAGAAGCAGGTCGACCAGCCACGGGGGGCACCCTCGGACCAGCCGCCGAGCCCGCCGAGCGGCCGGTCGCCGACGGCGAAGGTGGTGTACCCGCCGGCCCCGGGGACCTCGGTGAAGGTGAACCCGAACACCGCGCCGTAGAAGCTCCGCGCCGCATCCGGGTCGTCGACGGCGGCCTCGTTCCAGACCAGCGCCCCGGGTTCGTTGAAGACCTGCACGCCGGTGTTCACGCCGCCCTGCCACAGGCCGAACGGATTGCCCAGCGGGTCCAGCGCGATCGCCATGCGGCCCATCGGGCCGACGTCCATCGGAGGCACCAGCAGCGTGCCGCCGGCGGAGGTGATGCGCTCGGCCACGGCGTCGGCGTCGTCGGCGGCGAAGTACGTCGTCCACCGCGGCGGGTCGTCGGGGTTCTGCTGCGGCCCCATGCCGGCCGCGTCACGGCCGTTCACCTGGCAGGTCAGGTAGCCGCCGTACTCGGGTTCGCCGCCGGTGTAGGTCCAGCCGAGGACGGTCGCGTAGAAGGACCGGGCTGCGTCGACGTCGGGCGCGCCCAGGTCGACCCAGCAGGGCGTCCCGGTCGGCCAGTTGGTGTCGCGGGTGGGCATGTCAGCTCCTCAGGTCGGGGTGAGAACCGTCCCACCGGCCACCGACAATTCCAGCCGGTCCGGCCACGGGGTCTGCACGTCGCCGCCCTGGGTAAGGAGGGCCGCACCGACCGCACTGACCGCACCGACCGCACCGACCGCAAGGAGCCCCCCCCCCCGTGCCCGGATCCGCTCGCGTGCCCGCCGCCGACCTGCCACCGGGTGCGGTGCGTCCCGCCGGGGAGTGGGCGGTGGGCAACGACGACGGCCGGCTGTTCGCGGTCTCGCGGCGCTGCCGGCACCAGCTCGCCGACCTGTCCGGAGGCAGCATCGACGCCGACGGCTGCCTGGTGTGCCCGTGGCACCAGAGCCGGTACGACGTGGACACCGGCGACATGGTCGACGGCCCGCGTGGGTTCCTGGGCTACCACGGGCCGGCGCCGGTGTACTCCGGGCTGGTCCGGCTGCTCGGCCGGGTGGTGCCGCTGCGGGTGCGCCGGGCGGTGCGCCGCGGTGAGGACGTCGTCGTGGAGGGCTGAGCCGACCTTGCTGATCCGGGCCGGAGCGGCCCCCTCGCAGGAACCCGCGCCGGCCCCTCTTCAGGGGCCCGACCCGAGCTTGCGAGGGTTGGGGGAAGAGGGGTCCTTTACGCGTCGATGCGGCGGCGGCCCTCGAACGCCCGGCCGAGGGTGACCTCGTCGGCGTACTCCAGGTCGCCGCCGACCGGCAGTCCGCTGGCCAGCCTGGACACGGCCAGCCCCATCGGGCCGACCAGCCGGGCGAGGTAGGCGGCCGTCGCCTCGCCCTCCAGGTTGGGGTCGGTGGCGATGATCAGCTCGGTGACCTGGCCGTCCATCAGCCGGGTCATCAGCTCCTTCACCCGCAGGTCGTCCGGGCCGATGCCCTCGATGGGGCTGATCGCCCCGCCGAGCACGTGGTAGCGGCCCTTGAACTCGCGGGTTCGCTCGATCGCCACGACGTCCTTGGGCTCCTCGACGACGCAGATGACGTCCAGCGTGCGGCGGGGGTCGCGGCAGATCCGGCACAGCTCGCCCTCGGCGACGTTGTAGCAGACGCTGCAGAACCGCACGTCGGCCTGCACGCGCTGCAGCGCGGCCACCAGGCGGCCCACGTCGGCGGACTCCGCGGCCAGCAGGTGGAAGGCGATCCGCTGCGCGCTCTTCGGCCCGACCCCGGGCAGGCGGCCGAGCTCGTCGATCAGGTCCTGGACGGCGCCCTCGTACACGGTGCTCCTTGCAGAAGTGGGCCCTCCGGACGCGACGGCCGCGCCGGAGGGGCTCCACGGGGGGTGGATCAGAGGCCGGGCAGTCCCAGCCCGCCGAGGCCGCCGGTCACCGGGGCCATCGTGCTGGCCGCGAGCTCGTTGACCGCTCGATGGGCGTCCCGGACGGCGGCCACGACCAGGTCCTGCAGCGTCTCCACGTCGTCGGGGTCGACCGCCGCCGGCGCGATGGTCAGGGCGGTGAGCTCACCGTTGCCGGTCATCGTGGCGGTGACCATCCCGCCGCCGGCGGAGCCGGTGACCTCGGCCGCGGCCAGCTCCGCCTGGGCGGCAGCCAGCTGCTGCTGCATCTGCTGTGCCTGCTTCATCAGCTGCGCCATGTCTGGCTGACCACCGGGTCCCATGACCCGAGGGTAGGTCCTGGGCGTGCGCAGGTGGCGGCACCGCCCCGGCCGGGCCGGCTCAGCTGTCGATCGGCCGGGCTCCCAGCTGGGTACGGAGCAGCTGCAGCGCCGCCTGCTCGGCGTCCAGGACCGGTGCGGCGTCGCGGTCACCGCCGTCGGCGGCGTCCGCGGCCCGCTCGGCGAGCAACTCCTCGGCCTCCGCCGTCTCGGCCGCACGGCTGGCCGCCCGCGCCGCTTCCGGCGTGGGCGCGGGCGCGCCCGGCGGAGCCTGGCCGGGCGTGTCGACGACGGCCTGCACCTTCCACCGGACGCCGAGCAGTTCCTCCAGCGCCTGGCGGACGATGTCCTTGTTCAGGTCGTCGCCGAGCATCTTCGCCAGCGCCGGCGAGGTCGCCGCCAGGGTGAGCGTCCCGTTGGTCAGGTCGTGCACCTGCGCGCTCTTCAGCAGCGCCTCGGTGGTGCGCTTGTGCCGCTTGACCACCAACAGCAGCTCGGGCCAGATCCGGCGGACGTCGGCGGTGCTCAACTCACCGTCGGCGGCTGCGGGCTCCGGCGCAGCCGACACCAGCGGGGTCGGCTCACCACCCCGCGGTGCCGGGGAGTGCTCCGCTGCCGCGCGCGGCGGTGCGGGTGCCCGCGTCGCCGGGGCCGAGTCGGCGGAGGCCTGAGCGGTCGGCCGGGCGCCGGGGGGCTGGGGGGGGGTGCCCGGCGCCCGCGCCGGGTTCGGCGCCC
>JAICZD010000186.1 GCA_025933855.1 Modestobacter sp.
GGGGCGCAAGCCGAAACGGTTGTGGTCGGAGGCGGGGTCGGGGGACGGGATCGCCGGCTATGTCGCGGACAACGAGCACGACGAGGCCGCCTGGGTCGCCGAGCAGATCGACGCGCTCACCGACGAGGGCAAGGCCCAACCCAAGGACATCGCGGTCTTCTACCGCACGAACAACGCCTCCCGGGTCTTCGAGGAGGTGTTCATCCGGGTCGGCATGCCGTACAAGGTGGTCGGCGGGGTGCGCTTCTACGAGCGGCGCGAGGTCCGCGACGCGCTCGCCTACCTCAAGGTGATCGCCAACCCGGCCGACGTGGTCAGCCTGCGCCGGGTGCTGAACACGCCCAAGCGCGGCATCGGCGAGCGTGCCGAGGGCTGCGTCGAGCAGCTCGCCGACCGCGACCGGATCGCCTTCGCCACCGCGCTGCGCCGGGCGGCCGACGCACCCGGGCTGGCCACCCGCTCGCTGAAGGCCATCGAGGAGTTCGTCGCGCTGCTGGAGGAGTTCGAGCAGCTGGTGGAGACCGGGTCGGGCCCGGCGGCCCTGCTGGAGAGCGTGCTGGACCGCACCGGCTACCTCGCCGAGCTGGAGTCGAGCACCGATCCGCAGGACGAGGGCCGGGTCGACAACCTCAACGAGCTGATCTCGGTGGCGGCGGAGTTCGAGGCCGCGACCCCCGGCGGAACGGTCACCGACTTCCTGGAGCAGGTGTCGCTGGTGGCCGACGCCGACCAGATCCCGGTGACCGGCGAGGACGCCGGGGTGGTCACGATGATGACCCTGCACACCGCCAAGGGCCTGGAGTTCCCGGTCGTCTTCCTGACCGGGCTGGAGGACGGCGTCTTTCCGCACCTGCGCGCACTCGGCGATCCCCGTGAGCTGGAGGAGGAGCGGCGGCTGGCCTACGTGGGCATCACCCGGGCCCAGCAGCGGCTGTTCCTGTCCCGGGGCACCGTGCGCACCAGCTGGGGGCAGCCGGCCTACAACCCGCCGTCCCGGGTCCTCGACGAGCTGCCCGGTGACCCCGTGCACTGGGCGCGGATGGACCCGGCCCCGGCGCCGTCCACCGGCTACGGCTCGGCGCAGGCCCGGGTGGCCGCCACCGGCCTGGCCACCGGCGGGCTGCGCGGCGGGGCCGGCAACCGGCCGGTGATCAACGTCGAGGTGGGCGACCGGGTCAGCCACGACGCCTTCGGCCTCGGCACGGTGGTCGAGGTGACCGGTGCCGGCGAGAAGGCTCAGGCCACGGTCGATTTCGGGTCCGGCGGCAGCAAGCGGCTGGTGCTGCGCTACGCCCCGCTGGTCAAGCTCTAGCCGACGGTGATGCTCCGGTCCGCCAGCCACTTCTGCGGGTCGGTGGGCCGGCCGGTCATGCCGCCCTGGTGGATCTCGAAGTGCAGGTGCGGCCCGGTCGACTGGCCCTCGCTGCCCACCTTCGCGATGGTGTCGCCGGCGGACACGACGTCACCGGCGTGCACGAAGAGGTAGCGCATGTGGCCGTAGATCTCGACGTTGCCGTCGGCGTCCTGGATGTAGATGGCGTTGCCGTAGCCGGTGGCCGGGCCGGCGCGCAGCACCACCCCGTCGGCCGCCGCAAGGATCGGTGTGCCGAGCGGGGCCGCCAGGTCGATGCCCCAGTGCATGGCGCCCCACCGCGTGCAGAAGCAGGTCGTCAGCCGGCCCTGGGTGGGCAGCACGAAGGCCGGTTGGCGGGCGGCGCGGGACGCGGCGATCTCAGCGAGCCGGGCCTGGGCCTCGGCCTGGCTGATCTCCCCGCGGGCGCCGGCGACATCCACGCCCCCGGCGAAGCCGGGCTCCTCCAGCCCCAGGCCGTAGTCCAGCCCGGAGGCCGTGGGCGGGGCGGCCACGCCGCCCGGACCGCCGCCCGCGAGGGCGATCAGTGCGCCGGCGACGGCGGCGGCCAGGAGGAGCGCCGGGCGCCGACGTGGCACCGCCGGCAGCCGGCGCGTTCGGGCCGGCCGGTCGCTGCGGCCCTCGGCGGTGGTCGCGTCCGGAACCGACTCCGCAGCAGGGTCGGCGACGGGTTCGACGATGGGTTCCTCGGCGGGCAGCTCGAGGACGTCGAAGTACTCGTCGTCGAGGTCGGCACCGCCGGGAGCTCCCGGGTCCGGCCGGGCGGCCCCCTCGTCCCGGTCGACGGCTCCGGCGGCACGGCGGGCCCCGGCAGCGGCGATGGCGGCGTCCCACGACGGCGCCGGCCCGCGGACCTTCAGCGGAGCCGCGGGCGCCGCCGGGCGCGGGCGGGGAAGCAGGTCGAGCACCGACTGGACGGCGGTGTCGGTGGCGGGCCGGGACGGGCCGTCGAGGAGTTGGTTCTGGCGGGCCACCGGACACCTTCCCGAGCGCAGCGCCACGGGAGGAGCCGTGGCGCCTGACGGGCACCGGCGTGCACTACGGCGGCCGGTGCGTGCACAGGAGCTGTGCGGCGCCCCCGGACTGCTCCCTCAGCGCCGTGCCGGACGCTATGCAGTGGGCGCGGAAGCCTCCGGGACCTGACTGGGCGTGTCGTGATCAGTGCGCAGCGTCAACAACTCGCGTCACATCGACCTCAGGAGCCGCTCGAGCAGCCCCACGGGACGCTCAGGCCACAGCCGCGGTGTCCTCGGGCGGGACCACGACCACGCGCCGTCCGGCCAGCGTCGCGGCGACCTCGTCGACGACCATGCGGTGGATCGGCAGCGACATGTGCCCCACACCGCGGACGAGGACGTTGCGGGCCTGCAGGTCCGGGTGGTCGCACCGGCCCACCCGGGAGGGCACCAGCATCTGGTCCAGGTCGCTGTAGACGGCGGTCACCCGGGTGCGGCAGCCGGGCGCCGGCTCGGCCAGCTCCCGGAGCAGCGGCGAGCCGGGGCGCAGTTGGCGCACCAGCGGGGTGGGCATCATGTGCGCCCACCACGTGCCGCCGTGCGGCGTGCCCAGCGTGACCAGTGACTCCACCCGCCGGTCGCCGCCCAGCCGCTGCACGAAGTACCGGGCGACCAGTCCGCCGAGGCTGTGCCCGACGACGTGTACTCGTTCGTGGCCGGACTCCCGGCAGATCCGCTCGATATGGGCGCCCAGCGCGGCGGCCGCGCTTTCCACGTCCCGCAGGAACGGGCTGTAGTTCCAGGTGCACACCTGGGCGAATCCCCGGCGCCGCAGGCTGCGGAGCATGACGGTGAAGATCGAGCGGTTGTCGACCAGCCCGTGCACCAGCACCACGGGAATGCGGGCGGCCAGCGGGTCGTCGGCGAACAGTGCGCGGACGGCCGGCGGCTGCGCGCCGGGCCGGTAGCGCGCGTCGGGCCGCCACTGCTCGGTGCGGGCGCCGAGCGGGTACAGCAGCGCGTGCGCCCCCACCCAGGCGAGCTCGGTGAGCCCGCCGGCCACGATGGCCGGGGAGAGCAGGGCTCGCGCGGCCCGGCGGGTCAGGGCATCCGGGGGTGACGGGACGTCGCTCCCCGCCCGCGCAACCCCGTCGTGCCACCCTTGGACCGAGGGCAGGTCGCTCGACCGCACCCCGCCTCCCCTCGTTCGGTCCCGGCGCCGCACCAGACGGCGGCGCTAGCCGGGGGGCGCGCAGCCGGGGACGTCATGCCCCTGTGTGTTCCCTGTCACACATCGGCAACCTGCCCACCCGATGTGACCCGAGACAAGACGTTCTTCCACGAAAGGGGGAAACCGTGACCGCCCGGAACCGTGTCTCCGGCCCGTCCTCCGGCCGGGCTGCTCCGTCCGCGACGGCGCGGCGCCCGCGCGCGGCTCCGTCCGGTGGCGGAATCCGCGCCGAGGCTCGGGGGGACGACGCAGCTGCCCGCCGTCCCGAGGTGGTTGTCGTCGGGGACGTGCCGGTGCTGGCCCGGGTCGCCGGTGCGCTGCTCGTCCTGGCCGGCGCGCTGGCCGCGGTAGCCGCCTTCCCTACCTACCTGGTCGTCGGTGGGACGACGGTCTCCGCGGTCACCGGGCCCCTCGACGCGGTCGTGGCGCTGGTCTCCCCGGTCGCGGCGGTGCTGGTCGGGATCTCGCTCGTGCTGGCCCGGGTGCCCCGGCTGGGCCTCGCCTACGCCGCGGTCGCCGGTTCGCTGGCCGTCGGGCGGCTGCTGATCGAGCTGTACCAGGGGCACGGGTCCACGAACCGGCCCGCCGTGGAGGTGCTCGACGGGGAGCGGGTGCTGACCAGCTCCGTGCAGACCGGACCCGGCTGGCTGCTGGGTGTGGTGGCGCTGTCGGTCACCGTCCTGGCGGGGTTGGTCGCGCTGCTGGCCTGGGGGCGGACCGTGATGGAGGACGGCGGGTCGCTGGACCCGCTGCGCCCGGCCCTGGCCGGGGCGGCGGTGCTGGTGGGCGTCTTCGCGGTGCTCTGCCTGGCGCTGCCGGCTGCGGACGTGCCCGACCGCGTCGTCACCGACCCGGCCACCGGCCTGGAGACCGTCGTCACCACCGAGGGCCCGCAGGCGCTGCTGGAGCGGCCGGGGCTGGCCCTGCTGGGCGGGTTGCTGCTGGCCGGCGCGCTGGTGCTGTGCTCGGTCGTCGCGCCGTCGCTGCGCCCGCGGCTGGCGGCCGTCGGCGGGCTGCTGGGCGTCGCCGTCCAACTGCTGGCCGGCGGGCTGTCCGGGGCCCGGGACGCCGCGCGGAGCCCCGACGTGGAGTGGACCGTGCCGGGTATGGGGCTGCTGCTGCTCGCGGTGGTGTCGGCCGGCCTGACCGTGCTGGCCTGGCGGTGGCACCGGCGTCCGCCGGCTGGCCGCGCCGGCTGAGCAGCCCGGCCGGGCTGCCGCCGGCGGGGGTGACGACCGGCCGGCTGTGATGCACCCCACGTCGCTCCCGGCGGATGAGGCGCCCCGGTTACCGGCGGGCTACGGTGCTTGCTCGTGGATCTCTTCGAGTACCAGGCCCGTGACCTGTTGGCCTCGCACGGCGTGCCCGTGCTCCCCGGCGGCGTCGCCGAGACACCCGAGCAGGCAGCGGCGATCGCCCGCGAGATCGCGGCGCCGGTCGTGGTCAAGGCCCAGGTCAAGGTCGGTGGCCGCGGCAAGGCCGGCGGTGTGAAGCTGGCCGAGGACCCCGAGACCGCCCGGGCGCGCGCCCAGGACATCCTCGGCCTGGACATCAAGGGCCACATCACCCACCGCGTGATGGTGGCCCAGGCCAGCGACATCGCCGAGGAGTACTACTTCTCCTACCTGCTCGACCGCTCCAACCGCACCTTCCTGGCCATGGCCTCGGTCGAGGGCGGCATGGAGATCGAGCAGCTCGCCGTCGAGCGTCCCGAGGCGCTGGCCCGCATCCCGATCGACGCCAGCACCGGCGTGGACGAGCGGAAGGCCACCGAGATCGTGGACGCCGCCGGCTTCCCCGCCGACGTGCGGGACCAGGTGATCGCCATCGCTGTGCAGCTGTGGGACGTCTTCGCCAAGGAGGACGCCACGCTGGTCGAGGTCAACCCGCTGGCCAAGGCGCCCGACGGCACCGTCCTCGCCCTGGACGCCAAGGTGACGCTGGACGAGAACGCCGGCTTCCGGCACCCCGAGCACGATGCGCTCGAGGACGTCGCGGCCGCCGATCCGCTGGAGGCCGCGGCGAAGGAGAAGGACCTCAACTACGTCAAGCTCGAGGGCTCGGTCGGCATCATCGGCAACGGTGCCGGGCTGGTCATGAGCACCCTGGACGTCGTCGCGTACGCCGGTGAGGAGTTCGGCGGGGTCCGCCCCGCCAACTTCCTGGACATCGGCGGCGGCGCCTCGGCGCAGGTGATGGCCGACGGTCTGGGGATCATCCTGTCCGACCCGGCCGTCAAGAGCGTCTTCGTCAACGTCTTCGGCGGGATCACCGCCTGCGACGCCGTCGCCAACGGGATCGTCTCCGCGCTGGACATGCTCGGTGACGAGGCGACCAAGCCGCTGGTCGTCCGGCTGGACGGCAACAACGTCGAGGAGGGACGGCGGATCCTGGCCGAGGCCGCGCACCCGCTGGTCACCGTGGTCGACACCATGGACGCCGCCGCCCGCCGGGCCGCCGAGCTGGCCGCCTCTTAAGAGAAGGACCTCCTTCCTCCCCACCACTCGCACGCTCGCGGCGGGGCCCTGCAGGGGGCCTCTCAGCCTCCTTCCGAACAGGACTTCCGAAATGTCGATCTTCCTCAACGAGAACAGCAAGGTCATCGTCCAGGGCATGACCGGCTCCGAGGGCCGCAAGCACACCCAGCGCATGCTGGCCTCGGGCACCGCCGTCGTCGGCGGCGTGAACCCGAGCAAGGCCGGCCAGGACGTCGACTTCGACGGTGCCTCGGTGCCGGTCTTCGGCTCCGTGGCCGAGGCGATGAAGGAGACCGGGGCCGACGTGAGCGTCGTCTTCGTGCCGCCGAAGTTCGCCAAGGACGCCGTCATCGAGGCCGTGGACGCCCGCATCGGGCTGTGCGTGGTCATCACCGAGGGCATCCCGGTGCACGACTCCACCGGCTTCTGGGCGCACGCCCAGGGCGGCGCGACCCGGATCATCGGCCCCAACTGCCCGGGTCTGATCAGCCCCGGACGCTCCAACGCCGGCATCATCCCGGCCAACATCACCCAGGCCGGACGGATCGGGCTGGTCAGCAAGTCCGGCACGCTGACCTACCAGATGATGTACGAGCTGCGCGACATCGGCTTCTCCACCGCCGTGGGCATCGGTGGTGACCCGGTCATCGGCACCAC
>JAICZD010000298.1 GCA_025933855.1 Modestobacter sp.
GGCCGACGCCGGCGCCGGGACCGGCGCGGGACCCGGCCCGCTGGCCGCTGCCGCCGGCACGCATCCGGCAGGCGCCACGGGTGCCGCAGCCACGAGCGCCGCGGGAACCGTCGGCACCGGTACCGCCCCGCACCCGGTCGTCGCCCAGGTGCTCACCGTCCTCCCGCGCGTCGTCCAGCGGGGCGACGGGACCTCGCGGCTGACCCTGAAGCTGCACCCGGCGGACCTCGGCGAGGTGCACGTCACCGTGACCGTCAAGGACGGGACGGTCGACGTGACCCTCGCGGCGGGGGCCCGGGCCCGTGAGGCGCTCGGCGCCGGCACCGACAGGCTGCGCACGCTGCTCGAGGGGCTCGGCCACACCTCCGGCCAGGTGGTCGTCCGCGACCTCGCGGCCGTGGTCGGCGCCGGGACACCGGCCCAGGGCGGTCAGTCCTGGGGCCAGCAGCCCGGCAGCCAGTCGCAGCTCTCCCAGCAGCCGCAGCAGCAGCACTCACCGCAGCACCAGCCGGGCGCCGACCTGGCCGGGGGCGGACCGGGTGCGGGCGGCGGACGGGCCCGCGACGACACCTCCGCCCACCGGTCCGGACGAGCGGACCCGACCGGGGTCGACCGCCTCGGTGCGGCCGCGTCGTCCGGGCCGACCGGACGCGGGGGCGCCACCGGACCCGCGGGGCTGGACGTGACCGTCTGATGCCCGACCGCTCCGCGACAGCGGGCTCCACCGTCCCCGCGACCAGGTCGATCACACCGACCACATCGACCACATCGACCACATCGACCACATCGATCACAGCAAGGAGAACCCCATGACCGTCTCGTCACCGGAGAGCGTGGGTGCGTCGTACTTCGGGGGCACCACCGCCACCACGGCCGCCGGCGCGACCGACGCCACCACCTCGCAGGTGGACAAGGACATGTTCCTCAAGCTGATGGTCGCCCAGCTGAAGAACCAGGACCCGATGAACCCCACGGACTCCTCGCAGTTCCTGGCGCAGACCGCACAGTTCACCTCGCTGGAGAAGCTCACCAGCGTGGCCGACCAGACCTCGCAGTCGCTGAGCGCCCAGCTCGCGTTCGGCGCCAGCGGCCTCGTGGGCCGCACCGTCAGCTACACCGACGCCGACGGGGCCCCGAAGACCGGTGCCGTCTCCTCGGTCCGGTTCACCGCTGCCGGGCCGGTGCTCGGCATCGGCGGCTCGGACGTCGACCTGGCCGCGGTCACGAGCGTCGTCACCACGCCGACCGCCTGACCGGCCGACCGGCCGACCCCGCCTCACCGGGCCCGACCGGCCCACCACGCCGTACGCACGGCTCCAGCGCTCCACCACCCGCACCACCTCACCGACAGGACGACACCATGCTCCGCTCCCTCTTCTCCGCCATCAGCGGCCTGCGCGCCAACCAGTTCATGCTCGACGTGACCGGCAACAACATCGCCAACGCGAACACGGCCGGCTTCAAGGCCAGCAACGTGGTCTTCCAGGACACCCTCAGCCAGATGCTGACCGCGGGTGCCGCGCCGCAGGGCGCCGCCGGCGGCACCAACCCGATCCAGGTCGGCCTCGGCGTGCAGGTGGGCGGCGTCACCGGGAACTTCGGCCAGGGGTCGGCCCAGACCACGGGCAAGGCGACCAACCTGATGATCTCCGGTGACGGGTTCTTCATGGTCAACCGCAGCGGTGAGAACCTCTACACGCGGGCCGGCGCCTTCGACTTCGACTCCGCCGGCAACCTGGTCTCCCCGGACGGCGACGTCGTGCAGGGCTACCCGGCGAAGAACGGCGCCATCGACACGAACGCGGCCCCGGAGAACATCTCGATCCCGGGCCTGGCCACCGAGGACCCGACGAACCCCCTGAAGTCCTACAACATCGGCTCCGACGGCGTGATCACCGGCATCTACGCCGACGGCACCAAGGCACCGCTGTTCCAGGTGGCGCTCGGCAACTTCTCCAACCCGGCCGGTCTGGACAAGGTCGGCGACACCGCGTTCCGGGCCAGCACCAACTCCGGTCCCGTGCAGGTCGGTGCCCCGGGCACCGGGCGGCGCGGCGCCCTCCAGGGCGGCGTCATCGAGATGTCGAACGTCGACCTGGCCTCGGAGTTCACGAACCTGATCATCGCCCAGCGCGGCTTCCAGGCCACGTCGCGCGTGATCACCACCTCCGACCAGGTGCTCGAGGAGCTCGTCAACCTCAAGCGCTGACGCGGGCGGCGCCTCACGGCCACAGACGCGACGATCGGCACCCCGTCCGGGCCGCGACGGGTGCCGATCGTCGCGTTCCGGGCCTCCGGCGGCGCCGCCTGCCCGGACCGGCCGCAGGCA
>JAICZD010000125.1 GCA_025933855.1 Modestobacter sp.
CGGAGGTCAACAAGCCCGGCGACGCCCGCGAGCAGTCCGGCTGGAAGGACGCGGTCGGGCAGCTCGCCGCGGCGTAGACGGCGTAGACAACGGACCCCCTTGCCCCGCACCGTGGGAGGACCCCGTCCTCCGCATCCCTCGCAGGCTCGGGACGAGCCTCTGGACGGGGCCGGCGGTGGGCCCGGCGAGGGGGCCACGGGCGCGTAGCTCAGCGGTAGAGCTCTCGCCTTACAAGCGAGCGGCCGCAGGTTCGATCCCTGCCGCGCCCACCCACGTCTACGGCAGCCTGGGCAGCCAGCGGGCCTCCAGGACCAGCATGTGCTTCGGTCCGTGGAGTTCGACCGAGACCGACCGGAGGAGTCGCCGGCGGTGGACCAGCGCGACTCCCCGGACATCCTCGAAGGTCATCAACCCGAGCCAGATCGCCGTGCCGCCGCCCACGGCTGTCCGGCCGCACGAGATCTTCACCGGGCGACCTCCACGAGTTCGGCGCCGACACCTCGCCGCTCGGGGTAGTCGACCAGACCGGTCCGGCCCGGAGCAACGTCGGCGGCTGCACGGACGGAACCGGTCGTCCGACGCGTTCCGCGGGGCAGGAGCCCGCCGCCCCGTCCGGCGGACGAGTACGGTCGCCCCATGCTCGCCGTGATCCGGCTCGTGCTGACGGCGCTTCTCGCTGTGCTGTTCGTCGTCGCCATGGCCGGCGTCTTCTCCTCGGGCACCGGGATGGTGGAGAAGGTCGTCCTGGCCTGTGCCGCGCTGCTGATCGCGCTCGCCGTCTCCAGCGTGCGGCGGCTGGGCACCCACGCCCCGCACTGATTGCCGGGGGTCCGCGGCTGGGGCACCCTCACCCCTGCCGCTGACCGCAGGCCCCCGCCACTGCCGGCGCGGTGATCTCAGCCCTGCTCGTCGTCCGGCCGGGTCCGACGGAGCGCTTCGAAGGCCCTGTCCAACTCACCGGCAAACTCGTCGCCCGATTCGTCGACCTGTTCGGTCACTGCCGGAAGGAGCGCGGCCACAGCCGTGACTGCGGTGGGGAGCTCGTTGGCATTGATGGTGACGTTGAGATAGGAACTGGGCCCTTCGCCCATGTCACGCTTCTGTCCCCACAGCACGCTGCCTCCCGAGATGAAGTAGCAGGTGTCATCTCGGTAGTTCTGGAACATGTGCAGGATCACCGGACCGCTGATGCTGCCGCCCCGGTGGACGCGGAAAGCCTTCCGGCTGACCTCGAAGGAGTTGTCGCACCACGGGAAGACGGGACCACTGACGAGGGACGCCCCGACCGGGATGTTCGCGGCGTACCGAGGATCCTCCAGGTCGATGAACAGCAGTGGCGAGCCTGTGCGGTTCGTCAGTCTGTTCAGACCGGTGTTCCATACCATCGCTTGCTACCTCGCCTTCTGGATGGTGCACCGACTGCCCCAATTGCGGACGGTGGCCGGCCGGCGTGCGAAGGGGATCGTCGTATGCCGCCGTGATCGGGGTGTCATCGATTCGTCACCCGGTCACCCGTACCGCCCGCCGGGGCCGCGAGCACGGTCCGGCGGACCAGCAGTGGCGACGTGGCTTCCGGTCGCGGCTCGGTCGTCGCGCCCCGCCACCGGGTGACCGCCTCGCCGGTGGCGTCGTCGTCCGCGACCTGGCGCGCTGGTGGCGCCTTGACCGACCAACGGCCCGGGGCCAGGTTTCGCGTCGTGTGACCCGGACCGAGTCGAGTGGGGAGCTCCAGATGCACAAGCGTCTACGGATGGCGGCGGCCGGAACTGCGCTGGTGGGTTCCGCGGTCCTGGTGCAGGGGTCGGTCGCCAGCGCCAGCTCCGGCGACCCGGCCGGGGACGGCCAGTCGACCGTGATGTTCGACGTCGTCTTCAGTCCGTTCAACTACACCGACCTCGGGGAGCCGGGGCCGTCGGCGGCGGACCTGATCGTCTTCCACGACACGCTCCTGCAGGACGGCCGCGAGGTCGGCCACGAGGTGGGCAGCTGCGTCGTCGTGGACGCCGACGGCTTGGCCAGCTGCACCGCCGTCCTGACGGTGGACGGTCAGGGGACGATTGCGTACGCGCTGGAGAACGCCCCGCCGCCCCGCAAGGTCCTGGCCATCACCGGCGGCTCCGGTGACTACCGGACCGCACGCGGTGACGGCGTCCTGGTGGAGCACGGCGACGGGACCGGAACGCTGACCCTGCGGATCGACACCCGCTGACCCGGGCGGGCCGCCCCGTCACGGGCCGACGGGCGACCGGGCGTCGGGGGCATCGCCGGCGTCCGAGCGCCCCGCGGGACGGGTCTGGCGGACCATCCGGCGCGTCGTGTCGACCTCCCGGGCCACCAGGGCGAGCACGCCGTCGGCGTCGATCTCGGCGTCGTCGGGTGGCCGGTGGGCGACCAGGTCGTCCTCGAGCTGTCCGATGGCCTTGCGCAGCACCGCGACCTGCGCCGGGTCGGGGACCGGCTCCCCGGCCCGCATCGCGATGACCGCCTCGGTGACCGCGTCCGACGTCCGTTCCAGCTGCACGATCACCGGGTACCAGGCCGCCGCGCGGGTGCTGATCGGCGGCGGCTCGGCGAGCCGGCGCTGCAGCTGCGTCTGCAGCTCGGTGAGTGCCCGGTAGCTCGTCCGGCGGGCTCGCCGGAGCTCCTCCGGCGAGCCGTTGAACGCGGCGTCCACGAAGCGGTCCAGGGCCTGCGCCGAGGCGCGCAGGGCGTCGTCCAGTGGTGCCCGCCAGGTCTGCGGCCACAGCAGGTAACCGACGACCAGCACGATCGCGCAGCCGACCAGGGTGTCGATCAGGCGGGCGCCGACCAGCCCGGCGCCACCGGGCACCGCCAGGTCGAGCAGCAGGATGATCAGCGGCGTCTGGAACACCGAGAACAACCCGAAGTTCGCCGCCCGCGCCCACGGCAGCGCGGCGGCGGTGACCGCCATGGCCACCAGCAACCAGCCGTTCCGTGGCACCACCGTCAGCAGCAGCGACCCCAACAGGACACCCAGCAGCGTGCCCGCGCCGCGCTGCACCGCCCGGGTGAACACCGAGCCGAAGTCGGGCTTGAGCACGATCGCCACCGTCAGCAGCACCCAGTACGGGCGTTCCAGGGGCAGCTGCTGCCTCGCCACCTCTGCGACGATCATGCACAGCACCAGCCGGACGACGAAGGCGCGGGAGTCGGCGTTGCCCACCGTCCGGTCGACCAGGTCCCTGGCCCGCACCCGGCGGTCCACCTCGGGCCGCGGCACGGCGGCCTGCGCCCGCTCCTCCGGATCGCCGACCACGTTCCAGACCAGCCGGATCGCGTGCCGGACCGCGCGGCGCTGCGCGGGGCCGTCCTCCACCCGCGGCGGCCGTTCCCCCGGCAGCGGCCGGCGGGTGGTGATCGCGGTGGCGAGCGCCGCGGCGGCGGAGATGTCCCGCGAGTCCGCGGCCACCCCCGCCCGGGCGCTGGCCACGGCGGCCTCCACCAGCGGTGCCGCCGAGTTGAGCACGCCGGCCAGCTCGGCCAGCTCGCGGCTGCGCCCCGCTGAGTGGCTGCGGGTGTGGATCACGCGGTCGTAGCCGGTGTTCAGCGCCTCGGTGAGTTCGCGGCGGATGTCCTCGATCCGGTCGGTCCCGATGGCCGACAGCAGGTCCCCGATCCGGGTGAAGACCGCACCCACCGCGGCCCGGTCGGGGTCCAGCTGCTCGGTGCGCGACTGGACCAGCACCCCCAGCGTCGCCCAGGCGGCGCCGGCGAAGAAGAAGAGCACCTCGGCCGGGATCGACAGCTGGGTCACCAGCCCGGAGGCCAGCGAGGTGTAGACCAGCAGCTGCAGGCCGCCCAGGGACAGCGCCGCGTTGATCGAGCTGATCAGCGCGGCGATCGCGGACATCAGCGCGATCACGAGGACCGAGATCCAGCCGGCGTCCTCCGCGGCGTGGCCGACGACCAGGCCCACCCCGCCCAGGGACACCGCCCAGCCGATCCGGCGCAGCTGGCCGCGCAACGGCCCGGCCGGCTGCGGAGCGAGGGTGGCGGCCAGCGCACCGGTCGTCGCGAACACCCCGGCGCCCAGCTCGGGGCCGGGGGTGATCCCGCCGGCCAGCAGGATCGCCACGGCCAGCGGCGCGGGGATGACGACGGCGAACCGGACGACGTCGCGCCACGGCATCGCCGGTCGCCGGGTACGGACCAGCTCCTCCAGCCACGCGGGCGCGCGCAGTCCCCGGTCCGCCACGTCGGGCAGCTTTCCACCCGGCGGCGGCGCCGTCCGGTACCGCGTCGCACACTGGACGTCGTGCCGTCTCTTCCCGCCGTCCCGCGCGGGTGAGCGCCACCGTCGAGCAGGTCGCTCCTCCGGCAACCGCCCAGCGGCAGGCGCCTGCGCCGGAGGGCTGGCTGCGCCGGCTGATCGGCTACTGCCTGCGTCACCGCTTCGACCTGTTCGGCGCCTTCGCGGCCGCCCTGGTCGGCTCGGTGATCGCGGCGGTGGTGCCGCTGCTGACCCGCGCGGTCGTCGACCGGGTGGTGGCCGCGGGTTCCTCCGGTGCGGCCGTGCACGTCACCCCGTTCGTCGTCGCGCTGGTGGGCGCCGGTGCGCTGCGGTTCGGCGCCGGCTTCGTGCGCCGCTTCCTCGCCGGCCGGCTGTCCCTGGACGTGCAGTACGACCTGCGCAACGACCTGGCCGCGTCGCTGTCCCGGCTGGACGGACCGGGGCAGGACCGGCTGCAGACCGGGCAGACGGTGAGCCGCTCGATCAGCGACGTCACGCTGGTCCAGGGGCTGCTGGCGTTCCTGCCCAACCTGACCGGCAACGCGCTGCTCTTCGTGGTGTCGCTGGTGGTGATGGCCTGGTTGTCGCCGCTGCTGACCGTGGTGGCGATCGCGGTCGGTCCGGCGCTGTGGTGGCTGGCGCTGCGCTCCCGCCGGGACCTGTTCCCGGCGAACTGGGCGGCGCAGCAGCAGGCCGGTGCGGTCGCCGGGGACGTCGAGGCAGCGGTCACCGGCGTCCGGGTGGTCAAGGGCTTCGGCCAGGAGGACCGGGAGCTCGACCGCATCGACCGCGGCGCGCGCCGGCTGTTCGGCGCCCGGATGCGCGTCGTCCGGTTCACCGCTCGCTACAACCCGGCGCTGCAGTCGATCCCGGCGCTGGGCCAGGTCGGGGTGCTGGCCCTCGGCGGCTGGCTGGCGCTGCGCGGCTCGATCACGCTGGGGACCTTCCTGGCGTTCGCCACCTACCTGGCCGCGCTGGTGTCCCCGGTCCGCCAGCTGGCCGCCGTCCTCACCATCGGGCAGCAGGCCCGGGCCGGTGTCGAGCGGGTGCTCGAGGTCATCGACGCGACGCCGGTGCTGGTCAGTGGGGACGGCGAGCTGCCGGCCGGGCCGCTGACCGTCGAGCTGGACGACGTGACCTTCGGCTACGCCGCCGACCGTCCGGTGCTCAGCGGCGTGTCGCTGCGGATCGAGCCGGGGGAGACCCTAGCGCTGATCGGCGGGTCCGGGTCGGGCAAGTCGAGCGTCGTCACCCTGCTGCCCCGGTTCTACGACGCCGCGGCCGGCGCCGTCCGGATCGGCGGCCGGGACGTGCGCGACCTGCGCACCGACGGGCTGCGGTCGGCGCTGGGAGTCGTGTTCGAGGACAGCTTCCTGTTCTCCGACACCGTCCGGTCCAACATCGCCTTCGGCCGGCCCGACGCCACCGACGACGAGGTCCGCGAAGCGGCCCGGGCCGCGCAGGCCGACGGCTTCATCAGCGCGCTGCCCGACGGCTACGACACCGTCGTCGGCGAGCAGGGGCTCACCCTCTCCGGCGGGCAGCGGCAGCGGGTGGCGCTGGCCCGGGCGCTGCTGATCGACCCGCGGGTGCTCGTCCTGGACGACGCCACCTCGGCGGTGGACACCGCGGTGGAGGCACGCATCCACGCCGCGCTGCGCACCGGGAGGCGGGGCCGGACGACGCTGCTGGTCGCGCACCGGCGGTCCACCCTGGCCCTCGCCGACCGGGTGGCGGTGCTGGACGGCGGCCGGGTGGTCGACGTCGGCACCGCGGCGGAGCTGGAGCTGGGCAGCCCGCTGTACCGGCAGCTGCTGTCGGGCACCACCGAGAACCCGGCGCCGGTCGAGGAGCTGCCCGCCGCCGGCGTCACCGCATCCGCCTGGCCCGACGTCGCGGCGCGGTCGACCGCGGACGACGTTCCGCTGCGGGGCGCCGAGACCGCCATCGGCGGCCGCGGGTCGGCGCTCGCCGCGGCCGCGCCGACGTCGTCCCTGCGGGCGCTGGTCGACCGGCTTCCGCCGCCGGTGGACGAGCCCGACGTGCCGGCCGGACGCGCCCGCGCCACGGACCCGCACTTCTCGCTGTGGTCGTTGATCCGGCCGTTCCGCTGGCCGCTGGCCGCCGCGCTGCTGCTGGTCGCGCTGGACACCCTGGCCGGGCTGGCAATCCCGGCGCTGGTCCGCCGCGGGGTGGACGGCGGCATCGCAACCGGCTCCCTGCGCGTGCTGCTGGGCGTCTCGGCGGTCGCGCTGGCGGTGGTGGCGGCCGACTGGGTGGTGCTGCGCGGCTCGACCTGGCTGACCGGGCGCACCGGGGAGCGGCTGCTCTACACGCTGCGGGTGAAGACGTTCGCGCAGCTCCAGCGGCTGGGGCTGGACTACTACGAGCGCGAGCTCGGCGGCCGGATCATGACCCGGATGACGACCGATGTCGACGCGCTGTCGGCGTTCCTGCAGACCGGCCTGACCACTGCGGTGATCAGCCTGCTGACCCTCGTCGGAGTGCTGGTCGCGCTGTTCGTGCTGGACGTCCAGCTCGCGTTGGTGCTGCTGGCCACGCTGCCGGTGCTGATCGTTGCGACGGTGTGGTTCCGGGCCCGGTCGGTGCCGGCCTACACCGAGGCGCGCGAGCGGGTCAGCGCGGTGAACGCGCGGCTGCAGGAGGACGTCGCGGGGGTGCGGGTCACCCAGGCGTACAACCGGTCCGAGCACTCCACGGCGGTCTTCCGCGGCTACGCGCGGGCCTACCGCGACGTCCGGCTGCGGGCGCAGCGGTACATCGCCACGTACTTCCCGTTCGTCGAGTTCCTGTCCGAGGTGGCGGCCGCGGCGGTGCTCGGCGTCGGGGCGGCCCGGCTGTCGGCCGGGACGATCACCGCCGGGGTCCTGATCGCCTTCCTGCTCTACGTCAACACGTTCTTCTCCCCGGTGCAGCAGCTGTCCCAGGTGTTCGACAGCTACCAGCAGGCGGCGGTCGGGCTGCGAAGACTGCGCGACCTGCTGCGGACGCCGACGTCCACGCCGGCCGCGGTCGACCCGCGGCCGGTGGGCCGGCTGCGCGGGGAGGTGCGGCTGGCCGACGTCACGTTCTCCTACCGCGGTGCACCGACGCCCGCGCTGAGGAACGTCTCGCTGACCGTGGCGCCGGGCGAGACCGTCGCGCTGGTCGGGGAGACCGGGGCGGGCAAGTCGACGGTGGTCAAGCTGGTCGCCCGGTTCTACGACCCGACGTCGGGTGCGGTGTGCGTGGACGGCGCCGACCTGCGGGGGCTGGACCTGCTGCAGTACCGGGCCCGGCTGGGCGTCGTGCCGCAGGAGGCGTACCTGTTCGCCGGCACGGTGCGCGACGCGATCGCCTACGGCCGGCCCGCGGCCTCCGACGCCGAGGTGGAGGCCGCCGCGCGGGCCGTCGGCGCGCACGAGATGGTCTCCGCGCTGCCTCTGGGATACCTGACGCCGGTGGTGGAGCGCGTCCGGTCGCTGTCCGCCGGGCAGCGGCAGTTGCTGGCGCTGGCGCGCGCCGAGCTGGTGAACCCCGACGTGCTGCTGTTCGACGAGGCCACTGCGTCGCTCGACCTCGCGACCGAGGCGGCGGTCACCCGGGCCGCGGACGCGGTGGCCCGCCGGCGGACGACCCTCGTGGTCGCCCACCGGCTCACCACCGCCGCCCGCGCGGACCGGGTGGCGGTGCTGGACGGCGGCCGGATCGTCGAGGTCGGCACCCACCGGGAGCTGCTCGCCCGGGACGGCGCCTACGCGCGGCTGTGGGCGGCCTACACCGCCGACGAGGACGCCGATCCGGTGCTGGCCTGAGCTCGTGCCGTTCACTCGAAGCAGTCGAGCGCAGCCGAGCCGGGATTGAGCGGGGAGATGACCGCGGTCGAGCTGACCGGTCGGGCAGCCGCTGGAGGCTCGAGGCACCGACCTTGGCAGCCGAGGCGGCAGCTGACCAGGGGTCTCGGGCCGTCTGCCGCGGGGACGCTGCGCCGTCTGAAGCTGCTCCTGATCGCCGGCGCCGTCGGTGCGGTGCGTCGGTGGCCACGCGGCAGCCGTTCCGGTGTCAGAACGGCGGGGGGTCGTCGTCGGGGGGTTGTTGCTGGCCGGTGGTGGGTGGGCCGATGGGGGTGAGCAGCAGGTCGTCGGGGAGGTGCAGGCCGGGTGGTCGGGTGGTGTGGGTGGTGCCGCTGGGGGTGGTCACCTGCAGCACGCCGTCGGGTCGCATCCGGTAGGTCCAGCCGGGGGCGTGGGTCTTGAGCCGGTGGTGCCGTCGGCAGAGACAGCACAGGTTGGCGCAGTCGGTGGGCCCGCCGTCGGCGTGGGCGGTGACGTGGTCGATGTCGGTGCGGGCGGCGGGGCGGCGGCAGCCGGGATGGCGGCAGGTGCGGTCCCGGGCGCGGATGAACCGGCGTTGGGCGGGGGTGGGCCGGTAGCGGTGGACCGGGGGTGGCCGGTCCAGCACCGCACAACCACAGCCCGCCGACGGGTCCGGCTCACCGCCCGCGGACAGTGCGGCTCCGGCCTGCCCTCCGGATTCGGTCCCGGCTCGGTCGGCTCGCTCGGTGTCGGCGGGTGCTCGTCCGGGAGCGGGGTCGGGTGGGTGGCCGGCGGGGCCGGGCGGGGGGTCGGGGTGGCGGGGGCAGCCGCGGCGGGCGAGTCGTTCCAGCTGGGGGCGGGTGAGGGTGGCGCGCAGCGCGCCGGTGGCGGGGTCGAGCAGGGCGATGTCCAGGCTGCCGCCGGCCGGGGCC
>JAICZD010000252.1 GCA_025933855.1 Modestobacter sp.
CGGGCTGACCGTGCCGGCCGGCGTCCGCCGGTGAGCCGCGGGCGGCGGCGGTGAACCTCTGGGGACGGCGGCGGGCCCCGTCGGAGGACGGGGCGGCCCTCCCCCGGACGTCGATCGAGCTGCGCGGGGTGAGCCACGCCTACGGGGACCGCCAGGTGCTGCGGGACGTGTCGCTCACGCTGTCCGAGCACCGGATCGGGGTGATCGGCGGCAACGGCTCGGGCAAGAGCACGCTGGCCCGGCTGCTCAACGGGCTGGTGCTGCCGACCGCCGGGCGCGTTCTGGTCGACGGGCTGGACACCCGGACCGACCTGCGCGCGGTGCGCCGCCGGGTCGGCTTCGTCTTCCAGGACCCGGACGCGCAGATCGTCTACCCCACCGTCGCCGAGGACGTCGCCTTCGGGCTGCAGAACCAGGGCGTGCCCGCCGAGGAGCGGGCCGGCCGGGTGGCCGAGGTGCTCCAGCGGTACGGGCGGGCCGGGCACGCCGACCATCCCGCGCACCTGCTCTCCGGCGGACAGACGCAGCTGCTGGCCCTGGCCGGGGTGCTGGTGATGCGACCGGCCCGGATGGTGCTCGACGAGCCGACGACGCTGCTGGACCTGGCCAACCAGCGGCGGGTCGCCCGGGTGGTCGGCGAGCTGGAGCAGGACGTCGTCGTGGTGACCCACGACCTGGACCTGATCGCCGGTTTCGAGCGGGTGCTGGTGCTCGCCGACGGTCGGGTGGTCGCCGACGGGCCGGCCCGGGAGTCGATCCCCGCCTACCTGGCGACCATGACATGACCCTGGCGCTGTACCACCCCACCGCCAGCCCGGTGCACCGCGCACCGGCCGGCCTCAAGCTGCTCGCGCTGGCCGTGCTGAGCGGGGTGCTCTTCGCCGTGCCGCGGCTGGACCTGGTCGGCGCCGCGCTGGCCGGGGTCCTCGCCGTCGGGCTCGGAGCGGCCCGGCTGCCGGTGCGGCTGCTGTGGGGGCAGGTGCGCCCGGTGCTGCTCTGGCTGGCGGCGCTGTTCGTCGTCCACCTGCTGGTCACCGACGTCGCCACCGGTGCGCTCGCGGTGCTGCGGTTGCTCACCCTCGTGCTCGCCGCCGCGGTCGTGACCGCCACCAGCCGGGTGACCGAGCTGGTGGCGGTGGTCGAGCGGATCTGCGCGCCGCTGCGCCTGGTCGGCGTGCGACCGGCCCGGAGCGGCCTGGTGATCGCGATGACCCTGCGCTTCATCCCGCTGGTGGCCGAGCGCGCCGCCCGGATCCGGGAGGCGCAGGCCGCGCGCGGCGGCTCCCGGCGGCTGACGATCCTGGTGGTGCCGCTGCTGATCCAGGTGCTGCAGATGGCGCACACGGTCGCCGAGGCGCTGGACGCGCGCGGTGCGGACGACGATGCGCCCCGGGGACGGGCACCGAGGAGGGGACGGCGATGACCGGTCGGGTGCGGGAGATCTGGACGGCGCCGTCGGCGGCGGCGCCGATGGTCCGGCTGCCCGCGGTGACGGCGCTGCCCGGTGTCGGGCTCAGCGGGGACCGGTACGCCCTCGGCGGCGGCACCTGGGCGGCGTATCCGCAGCTGGAGAAGCAGGTGACGCTGATCGACGCCGACGAGGTGGCCGCGGCCGGCCGGGTGGCCGGGGTGGCGCTGTCCCCCGCCGACACCCGGCGGAACGTGGTCACCGGCGGCATCGACCTGCCCGGGCTGGTGGGCCGCTACTTCACGGTGGGCGAGGTGCTGCTGTTCGGCGCGAAGCGCTGCCCGCCCTGCCGGCACCTGGAACTGCTGACCGGCCACAAGCTCATCAAGGCACTCGCCAGCCGCGGCGGGATCAACGCGGCCGTCTTCGCCGGTGGCCGGATCGGCGAGGGGGACGTCGTGCAGGTGGTGACCGACGAGGAGGCGGCCCGGCGCGGCGCCCCGGTCGGCGCGGACCGGCCGGTTCCCCGCATCGTCGCCCTCGGCTGACAGTCCCCTCCCCCCACCCCCACCCCGAGCCGGACTTTATCGGGACAAAGTCCGGGACTTTTTCGGGCTCAAGTCCGGGTGGGACCGGCGGGGGCGTCGTCGTCGAGGTACTTGTTCAGGAAGGTCCGTTCCTCGGGCGTGAGCCGTCGGGGACGGTCGAGGGCGAAGTCGACCGGGACCAGCAGGGTGCTTCCGGTGACCGCCAGCTCGCCGTGGTCGAACAACTCGTAGTGGCAGGTGAACGCGGCCGCCCGTATCCCGGACACCCAGATCTGCACCTCCAGCGGCTGCGCGTCGTACACCACAGAGCGCTTGTAGGCGACCTCGTGGGAGGCGACGACGATGCCGCGGCGCAGGCCGGTCTTCTCGTCGTGCGTCGGATGGTCGAAGAAGAGGTCGACCCGGGCCATCTCGAAGTAGCCGAGGAACGCCACGTTGTTGATGTGCTGGTAAGCGTCCATGTCCGACCAGCGCATCGGGACGGCGACGGTGTGCCTCACAGGGCCCAACCCTGCCGTACGCCCCCGGGCGCACGGCACCGGGCCCGGCCACAGCACCGGTCGGCAGCGGATCGGGGTCTCCGCGGCGACGGCCGCTCTACGGTGGGCCGATGCCGGATGGCTGGGACGCCGATGCTGGTTGCGACCCCGATGTTGCTGGGGACGGCGATGCTGCTTGGGGCGCCGCAGCGCCCGGCGTGCTGGTGCTCCCGTCCGGCCGGCTGGTCCGCGGCCGCGGACTGGCCCAGCCGGTGCCGCCCGGTCCGGTGCCGCAGTTCGGCGTGTACCTGCTCGGCCGGCGGCCCGCCCCCGCGCCGTGGGACAGCCGCTGGGTGCACTGGCCGGACTTTCGCCTGCCGCGCGACCCCGAGGACCTGAGGGCGGCGTTGGCGGAGCTGCTGGAGAGGGCCGGCCGCCAGCGGGTCGAGGTCGCCTGCCGGGGAGGTACCGGGCGGACCGGCACCGCACTCGCCTGCCTCGCCGTCCTGGACGGGCTGCCGGCGGACCGTGCGGTCGGCTACGTGCGGGAGCACTACCGGAGCCGGGCGGTGGAAACCCGCGGTCAGCGGGCTTTCGTCGGCCGGTTCGGCTGAGGCCGGGACACGCAGACGGCGACGGCCGGCGACGGCCCCGCCCCGGGGACCCGCGCCGAGCGTCCTTGTCGGGGTCAGGCCCCCTTGCAGGGTCCCGCCGCGGGTGGCGGGGGGCAAGGGGGGGCCTTCGACCTCGTTCAGTCGCGGCTGAGCTTCCGGTAGGTCGCGCGGTGCGGACGGGCGGCGTCGGCTCCGAGCCGCTCGACCTTGTTCTTCTCGTAGTCCTCGAAGTTGCCCTCGAACCAGAACCACTTCGATTCACCCTCGTAGGCGAGGATGTGCGTCGCCACCCGGTCGAGGAACCAGCGGTCGTGGCTGACGACCACCGCACAGCCGGGGAACTCCAGCAGCGCGCTCTCCAGGCTGGTCAGCGTCTCGGTGTCCAGGTCGTTGGTCGGCTCGTCGAGCAGCAGCAGGTTGCCGCCCTGCTTGAGGGTGAGCGCGAGGTTCAGCCGGTTGCGCTCACCACCGGACAGCACGCCGGCCTTCTTCTGCTGGTCCGGGCCCTTGAAGCCGAACGCGGACACGTAGGCCCGCGAGGGCATCTCGACGTTGCCGACCTTGATGTGGTCCAGGCCGTCGGAGACGACCTCCCACAGGCTCTTGGTCGGGTCGATGCCGCTGCGGTTCTGCTCGACGTAGCTGATCTTGACGGTGTCGCCGACCTTGATCTCGCCGTCGTCGGGCTTGTCCTCACCCACCAGCATCTTGAACAGGGTGGTCTTGCCCACACCGTTGGGACCGACCACCCCCACGATGCCGTTGCGGGGCAGCGTGAACGACAGGTCGTCGATCAGGACGCGGTCGCCGAAGCCCTTGGTGAGGTCGGTGGTCTCGATGACGATGTTGCCCAGCCGCGGGCCCGGCGGGATCTGGATCTCGTCGAAGTCGAGCTTGCGGAACTTGTCGGCCTCGGCCGCCATCTCCTCGTACCGGGCGAGCCGTGCCTTGCTCTTCGCCTGCCGCGCCTTGGCGCCCGAGCGGACCCACTCCAGCTCGTCCTTCAGCCGCTTGGCGCGCTTGGCGTCCTTCGCCCCTTCGACCTTCAGCCGGCCGGCCTTGGTCTCCAGGTAGGTGGAGTAGTTGCCCTCGTAGGGATAGGCCCGGCCGCGGTCGAGCTCGAGGATCCACTCGGCCACGTTGTCCAGGAAGTACCGGTCGTGGGTGACGGCGACGACGGTTCCGGCGTACTTCTCCAGGTGCGCCTCCAGCCACGCGACGCTCTCCGCGTCCAGGTGGTTGGTGGGCTCGTCGAGCAGCAGCAGGTCGGGCGCCTCGAGCAGCAGCTTGCACAGCGC
>JAICZD010000159.1 GCA_025933855.1 Modestobacter sp.
ACGCGGGTGGACTGCTGGCGGCAACGCCGCGCCGGGGCCGGAGATTCCGCCCAGGGTGACGTGCTGGAACGGCTCCCTCGCAGGGGGCCGCCCCGAGCGTGCGAGGGGTGGGAGGCGAGGGAGTCCTTTTAGTCGTAGACGACGGTGGCCGGCGAGTGCCCGAACAGGTAGGACTCCACGATCTCGACATCCTCCTCGCTCACCTGCCCGTCGACGATCCGGAAGCTCCGGAACTCGACGTCGTCCCCGGCCAGGCCGGTCTGCCGGCCGTGCGCGCGGGTGGACACCAGCACGTAGTGCGCCTCGGGCTCGGAGGCGTAGCTGATGTCGGTGCGCGAGGGACGGGCGTCGGTGGCGGTGTGCGAGTGGTAGACGACCACCGGCACCTCGCCCCGCTCATCCATCTCGCGGTACAAGCGGAGCAGGTCCGCGCTGTCGAACTCGTAGAACGTCGGGGACCGGGCCGCGTTCAGCATCGGGATGAACCGTTCCGGCCGGTCGCTCCCCTCGGGACCGGCGACGACGCCGCAGGCCTCGTCCGGGTGGTCCTCCCGGGCGTGGGCGACGATGGCGTCGTACGTCGCGCGGTCGATGCGCAGCACAGCGCCAGTCTAGGCGCGCCCGCGGCGGGTTCTCCGGGCCGCCCCGCAGGGCGCGGCCCCGGGGCCGGGAACGGGTCGCCGCGCGCCGCGGACCGCCCGATAGCGTCGGGCCCCGTGGTCCTCGAGGTGCTGATGATCGTCGGCGTGCTGCTCGTTCCGGTGCCCGCCCTCGTGGTGGGGGCCGGTGGGCTGCTCCGGCGCACCGGCCGGTCCAGCATCGACGTCCGGACCGACCGGATCGAGTTCGGCCTGCTGGTGATCGGCCGGCTGCTGTCCCTCGCCCTGCTGGCCGCGCTGTCCGGCGTCACGTTGCTGTCCTGCGTCGGCGGCCTGGTCAAGGGCCTGACGGTGCCCAGCCTGGTCTACGTGTTCTTCCTCGCCGACCTGCTCATCGCCGTCCTCGTGGTGCTCACCTTCGGCCGCCGGAACCGGCGGCCAGCGCGTCGACCAGCGACCCCTGCACGGCGGTGAGCCAGTAGTAGACGGTCAGCTGCGAGCCCTCCTCCCCCGCCGGGTCCTCGGGCGGCTCGGTGTCGGCGGTGATCCCCAGCCGGGTGCCCAGCGCCAGCCGCAGGTCGTTGGTGGTGCGCAGCCAGGCGCGTGCCTGCTCGGCGTCCAGCCGCACCTCCCCGCCCTGCGGCGGCAGGGTCGCCCGGACCAGGGCCAGGTCGTCGGCCTTGCCCTCGCGCAGCGCGGACTCGGTGAGCGCCCGGTAGTCCGCGGCCACCTCGACGTCCTCGTGCCCGGGCGGCAGCAACCGGTCCAGCGCCGGGTCCCCGCGGGCGTCGTCCGGATCGGCGGTCAGCAACTGCTCCAGCTGGTCCAGCAGCAGACCCACGATGCTGGCCTCGGCGTCGGCGAACCGGGCGACGACCTCGTCACCGCGGCGGCGGAAGGGCTTCACGAATCCCGCTGGAAGGTGGCCCACAGCCCGTAGGCGTGCAGCCGGTTGGTGTCGTGCTCCATGCGTTCCCGGGGGCCGGAGCTCACGATGGCCTTGCCCTCGTTGTGCACCTGCAGCATGAGCTCGGTCGCGGTGGGCTCGTCGTACCCGAAGAGCTCCTGCAGCACGAAGGTCACGTAGGTCATCAGGTTGACCGGGTCGTCCCAGACGACGGTGACCCACGGACGGTCGGTCTGGGACTCCTCCCCGGTCGTCGTCTCGGGGCTGCGCGTGGGCGCGAGGGGTCCGGCCACCCGGCCACTCTAGTGCGCGAAGGCCGGGGTCGCCGTGCCGGACGGAGCGCCCGGCCACCGGCCGGGACGCCGTCCTCCTGGCGGTGGCGGGGGGCAGGCGGTAGAAACGTCGACAGGTCCGGACGGTCGCTCCGTGGTCCGCGTCCGGGAAAGGGGGCCGAACCCGGCATGGCCGATCAGGACCGCCGTTCACCCCCCTGCGCCCTGGTCATCTTCGGCGTCTCCGGCGACCTCACGGCGCGCAAGCTCCTGCCCGCGCTGGAACGGCTGGCGGCCGACGGCGCGCTGCCGCCGGAGGTGTCACTCGTCGGCGTCGCGCGTACGCCGATGACCGACCAGGAATTCGCCACCTACTGCGCACGAGCCGTTGCCGGCAGCGGCGGCGCACGGTGGCAGTCACTGGTGGACACCGCCCGCTACGTGCAGGGCGGGTACGACGACCCGGCCACGTACCAGCGGCTGGCCGACGTGCTCGCGGACGTCGACCGGGCGCAGGGAACCGGGGGCAACCGGGTCTACTACCTCGCCACTCCCCCGCGGCTGTTCTCCCCGATCGCGATCAGCCTCGGGAAGGCCGGGCTGAGCCGGCCGGACGACGGGAGCTTCGTCCGGGCCGTCATCGAGAAGCCCTTCGGCTGGGACGAGGCCAGCGCCCGCGATCTGTACGCGGATCTGTCGACCGCGTTCGAGGAGGAGCAGATCTTCCGGATCGACCACTACCTGGCGAAGGAGACGGTGCAGAACTTGCTCGCGCTGCGCTTCGCCAACTCGATCTTCGAGCCGATCTGGAACCGGACCTGGGTGGACAACATCCAGATCACGGTCGCCGAGACCCTCGGCGTCGGGCAGCGCGGCGGGTTCTACGAGACGACGGGCGCCATGCGCGACATCGTCCAGAACCATGTCCTGCAGGTGCTCTCGCTGTTCCTGATGGAGCCGCCCACGTCCTTCCACCCCGAGGCGATCCGGGACGAGAAGGTCAAGCTGCTGCGGGCGATCCGGCCGCTGGACGAGGAGCGGGAGATCGCCGCCAACGCGGTGCGTGGCCAGTACACCCGCGGCGGAACCCGCGAGGACCTGATGGCCGGGTACCGCGAGGAACCCGGCGTCGACCCGCTCAGCTCCACGGAGACCTTCGTCGCGCTGCGCCTGGAGATCGCGAACTGGCGGTGGAACGGCGTCCCGGTCTACGTGCGCACCGGCAAGCGGCTGCCCGCGCGGGTGACCGAGGTGACCATGGAGTTCCGCCGACCGCCGCAGCTGCCGCTGTTCCCCGGCACGGCGACCGATCTGGAACCCGACGCCCTCATCGTGCGGGTGCAGCCCAACGAGGGGCTCAGCCTCAACTTCGGCGCGAAGGTCCCCGGGCATGCCTTCCGGGTGCAGAAGGCGTCCATGGACTTCTCCTACACCAGCTTCCGGGAAGCCTCACCGGACGCCTACGAGCGGGTCATCCTCGACGCGCTGATCGGCGACCCGACGCTGTTCATCCGGGCCGACGAGGTGGGCCGCTCCTGGCGGATCGTCGATCCGGTGCTGCAGTACTGGAGCGGCGACCCGGGTCCCATCCCGCTGTACCAGGCCGCGACCTGGGGGCCGTCGGAGGCCGCTGCCCTGATCACCCGGGACGGCCGCAGCTGGCGCCACCCGTCGTGACGGCGCCGAGCAGCGACGACGCGGAGGGCCCCCTATCGTCCCTGTCCATGCCGCCGAGCGCCCTGCCCAGCCCGTGGCCGACCAGCCCCGTGCTGCTCACCGACCGGTACGAGCTGACCATGCTGGCCGCCGCGCTGGCCGACGGCACCGCGGACCGGGACTCGGTGTTCGAGGTGTTCGCCCGCCGGCTGCCGCACGGCCGCCGCTACGGCGTGCTCGCCGGGACCGGCCGGCTCCTCGACGCCCTGGCCGACTTCCGGTTCGGCGACGACGAGCTCGAGGCGCTGCGTGCCCAGGGCGTCGACGATCCACGGCTGCTGGACCACCTCGCCGGGTTCGAGTTCACCGGCGACATCGACGGCTACGCCGAGGGCGACTTCTACTTCCCCGGCTCGCCCGTCCTCACGGTCCGCGCACCGTTCGGCCAGGCGGTGCTGCTGGAGACGCTGGCCCTGTCGGTGCTCAACCACGACAGCGCCATCGCCTCGGCCGCCGCGCGCATGGTGGGCGCCGCCTGCGGCCGGCCCTGCATCGAGATGGGCTCGCGCCGCACCCACGAGGAGGCCGCCGTCGCCGCCGCCCGGGCCGCGATGCTGGTCGGCTTCTCCGCGACCTCCAACCTCGCCGCCGGCGCCCGGTACGGCGTCCCGACCGCCGGCACCAGCGCGCACGCCTTCACCCTGCTGCACGACGACGAGGCCGCCGCTTTCCGGGCCCAGATCGACACCCTCGGCGTCGGCACCACGCTGCTCGTCGACACCTACGACACCGAGCAGGGCATCCGGACGGCGGTGGAGGTCGCCGGCCCGAAGCTGGGAGCGGTGCGGCTGGACTCCGGTGATCTGACCATCGAGGCACGGCGGGCCCGCGAGCTGCTGGACTCACTCGGCGCGACCAGCACCAAGGTCATCGTCACCAGTGACCTGGACGAGTACGCGATCGCGGCGCTGGCCGCCGCCCCCGTCGACGGCTACGGCGTCGGGACCTCGCTGGTCACCGGCTCCGGAGCGCCCACCGTCGGCATGGTCTACAAGCTGGTCGAGCGGGACGGCATCCCGGTGGCCAAGACCTCCGAGGGCAAGCGGTCGGTGGGCGGTCGCAAGTACGCCGTCCGCCGGCACGACCCGGACGGGACGGCGGCCGCCGAGGTGGTGAGCTCCGCACCGCTGGTCGCGGGCGAGCACGACCGGGACCTGCTGGTGCCGCTCGTCCGCGGCGGGCGGCTGGTCGAGGAGAAGGGGCCGGCCGAGGCACTCCGGGCCGCTGCGGAGCACCACCGTCAGGTGCGGGACACGCTCCCGGACGAGGCCTGGTCACTGACCCGCGGCGAGCCGGTGATCGATACCGTCACCGCCTGAAGAAGGACCCCCTTCCTTCCCGGTCTTCGCCAGCTCAGGCCGGGCCCTTGGAAGGGGGCCACTCATCACGTCACCAGGGCAGGATGGCGGCATGAGCCGGGCGCTGCTGATCGTCGACGTGCAGAACGACTTCTGCGAGGGCGGCAGCCTGGCGGTCGCCGGCGGAGCAGCGGTGGCGCGCGCGATCAGCGCGCACGTCGCGGGCGCCGGGTACGCCCACGTCGTCGCCACCCGCGACCACCACGTCGACCCGGGCGGCCACTTCGCCGAGCAGCCGGACTTCCTGGAGACCTGGCCGGCGCACTGCGTGGTCGGCACCAGCGGGGTGGAGCTGCACCCCGGCCTGGACCGGGAGCCGATCGAGGCGGTGTTCGACAAGGGCGAGTACGCCGCGGCCTACTCCGGCTTCGAGGGTTCCTGCGGCGGAGCGGGACTGGCCGACTGGTTGCGTGCGCACGAGGTCGACGCGGTGGACGTGGTGGGCATCGCCACCGACCACTGCGTGCGGGCCACCGCGCTGGACGCCGTGGCCGCCGGCCTGTCCACCCGGGTGCTGCTGCCGCTGACCGCGGGGGTCGCCGAGGGCACCACCGAGGCGGCGCTGGAGCAGCTGCGGACCGCCGGCGTCGAGCTCGTCGGCGACGTCACGCGCAGCGGGACGGGGTGACCAGCGGAGGCTCCTGACGACGGGAGGCCGGAGGCCTCCCCGAGGAAGGAGCGCAGCGGCTCAGCGCCCGCCGGGCACGGCAACTGGCCGCGGTGGGAGTCCGCAGGACGACAGATCACACAGCATCCAGCACCTCGTCGCGGGTGAAGCCCAGCACCTGCAGCACGGCGTCGAGGTACGGCAGGTTGAGCGCCGCATGCGCCTGCTCGCGGACCACCGGCTTGGCGTTGAAGGCGATGCCCAGCCCCGCGGCGTTCAGTATGTCCAGGTCGTTGGCCCCGTCGCCGACGGCGACGGTCTGCTCCAGCGGGATGCCGTACTCCGCCGCGAACCGGCCCAGCGCCCGCGCCTTGCCCGCACGGTCGACGACCTCACCGACCAGGCCGCCGGTCAGCCGGCCGTCGACCACCTCCAGGGTGTTGGCCGCGGTGAAGTCCAGGCCCAGGGTGGCGGCCAGCGGGTCGGTGATCTGGGTGAACCCGCCGCTGACGATGCCGCAGCGGAAGCCGGAGTGCCGCAGGGTGCGGATCAGGGTCCGGGCACCGGGGGTGAGCTCCAGCGCCTCGCGGACGTCGTCCAGCTCGCTCTCGGGCAGCCCCGCCAGGGCGGCGACCCGGGCCCGCAGCGACTGCTCGAAGTCCAGCTCCCCGTTCATCGCCGCGGCGGTGATCCGGGCGACCTCCGCGGCCCGGCCGGCCCGGGCGGCCAGCTCGTCGATCACCTCGCCCCGGACGAGGGTGGAGTCGACGTCCAGCACGATCAGCCGCTTGTTGCGGCGGGCCAGGCCGGCCTGCTCCACGGCGATGTCGGTGCCCGTCTCGGCCGCCACCGTGGCCAGCGCGGTGCGCAGTTCGGTCGAGCCGGCCCCGGAGACGGTCAGCTCGAAGCTCGTCACCGGATAGTCCGAGAGCCGGCGGATGGCGTCGATGTTGCCGCCGACGCCGGCGATCGCCCGGGCCGCTCCGGCCACGGCCGCCGGCGGCACGGGGCGGCCCAGCACGATGACGTGGTGCGGCCGGCCGGGGCGTGACGCGTCGTCCGGCACCGCGGCCGCCGGCTCCACGCTCACCGCCATGCCGGTGGCGGCGGAGACCTCCGCCGCGAGCCCGGTCAGCTGCTCCAGCAGCGCCCGGGGAGTGCCCGCCGGGGGCCCTCCAGCCAGCTCGCGGACGACGACCCCGAGCGTCAGCTGGCCGTGCACGACGACCTGCTCGACGTCCACGACCTCGACCGGGCGGGGCCCGGCGGACTGCAGCGCGCCGAACAGTGCGGCGGTGACACCGGGCCGGTCGGCCCCGGTCACCGTCAGCTGCGCACCGCGCAGGGCGCCGTCCCCCGCAGGCGCGGAGGGTGCGGCAGTCGGGGCGAGGCGTTCGGTCACCCGGACATCGTGCCGGACCAGCAGCCGGCACCCGGCGGCACCTCCCGGACGCCGAACGCCCCGCCGGCCGGGTGGCTGGCGGGGCGTTCGGGGACGGTCTTCTGCTCGAGCCGGTTACGTGAAGTCCTTGTCGTTGGGACCCTGCCGGGCACCGGTGCCCTCGAGGAGCTCGCTGGCGTAGGGCTCGTGGCCCTTGCCGGCGTGCGCCTCCATCTGCAGCCGTTCCTGCAGGTGCGGGTAGTGCAGCTCGAACGCCGGCCGCTCGGAGCGGATCCGCGGGATCTCCAGGAAGTTGTGCCGCGGCGGCGGGGAGGACGTCGCCCACTCCAGGGAGTTGCCGTGACCCCAGGGGTCATCGCGCAGCGCCAGCCGGCCGTGCTTCCAGGACTTCACCACGTTGTAGGTGAACGGAATGGTGGACGCACCCAGGATGAAGGACCCGATCGTGGAGATCGTGTGCATCGTGGTGAACCCGTCGCTGGGCAGGTAGTCGGCGTACCGGCGGGGCATGCCCTCGTCGCCCAGCCAGTGCTGGATCAGGAAGGTCATGTGGAAGCCGATGAAGGTCAGCCAGAAGTGCAGCCGGCCCAGCC